>VBGQ01000202.1 GCA_005882055.1 Chloroflexota bacterium | reverse complement strand
GTTCCTTCGTCGAGTAGCACCTCGAGCCGCTCGCGGGCGGTGAGCTTGCCGCGCGCATGCTGCTGCTCGACGCGCGCGGCCCCGCCGCCCTGCAACGCATCGCGGCGCAGCTCTGCGAGGCGCGCGAGCTTGTCGGCCGTCGACAACGGGGATGTCCTCCGAAACCGTGGTGGGCCCAGCAGGGATCGAACCTGCGACCCGCCGGTTATGAGCCGGATGCTCTAACCACTGAGCTATGGGCCCGTCCCTTGCCTGGTGGACAACTCCGAGTATAGGTCGTCGTCTTTGCACAAAGACGGACCATGTCGGAGACCTTGTGGATAACCCGGATGGACCGATGTCTCGAGCCGCGCCTATCATCGGCGAGTCCCAGCCGCGGCCTTCTCCCGCCAGCCATTGCCATTGATAGGTGCTGCTTTGTCCAAGGTAATAGCCATCGCGAACCAGAAAGGCGGCGTCGGCAAGACGACCACCTCGATCAATCTCGGCGGGGCGCTGGCCGAGATCGGCTACCGCGTGCTGTGCATCGACATGGATCCCCAGGCGAACCTGACCGTTGGCCTCGGGATCTCGCTCTCGGACGTTCGACAGTCGATGTCCGATGTCCTCGCCGAGGACCGACTGGCAATCGAGGAGATCGTCCGCCAGACGGAGATGCAGGGACTCTCGGTGGCACCCGCCACGCTGGAGTTGGCCTCGACCGAGGTCGAGCTCTTCACCGCCATTGGTCGCGAAATGGTGCTGCGCGATGTGCTCGCGGGCTGGGCGGAACGCAGCTTCGACGTGATCATCATCGACTGCCCGCCCACGCTCGGGCTGCTGACCATCAACGCGCTGGTGGCGAGCAGCCGCGTCATCATCCCAGTGCAGACGCAGTACTACGCGATCAAGGGGCTTACGGCGCTGATCAAGGTGATCAACACCATCAAGCTCAAGCTGAACCATGACCTCGAGATCTCCGGCCTGCTCGCCACCTTCTTCGATGGACGTACGGTCCTCGCCCGCGAGATGCTCGAGAACCTGAGGGAGCTGGGCGACCACCGCGTCTTCAACACCATGATCAAGAACACGGTGAAGCTGGGCGAGGCGCCACTGACCGGCAAGCCGATCACGGAGTACGCCTCCAACACCAACGCTGCGCGTGCCTTCCGCGACCTCGCCCGGGAGGTAATCGAACTTGGCTAGCAAGCGCCCGCTGTTGCGGGAGAACATCCATCGGCTCTTCGACGAGGCGGTCAGCACCGACCTGGGGCCGGGGATCGTCTCGCTGATCGAATCGCGTGCCACCCATGCGCAGATCCGTGAGGTCCCGGTCGAGCGGATCCTCCCCAACCCCGCCCAGCCACGGCTCTCCTACGAGGAGGACTCGCTCACGGAGCTCGCCAACAGCATCCGGGAGCACGGCGTCCTGCAGCCGATCCTGGTGCGCCCCATCGGCAGCCAGTACGAGCTCATAGCCGGAGAGCGACGTTGGCGCGCCTCCCGGTTGGCGAACCGCGAGTCCATCCCTGCCATCGTGGTCGACTTCGACGAGGAGACCGCGCTGGAGGTCTCGATCATCGAGAACCTGCAGCGCGAGGACGTCTCCCCGCTCGAGGAGGCGGGCATGTATCGCAAGATGACCGACCTGGGGTACTCGGTCCGCCAGCTCGCGCAGAAGATCGGCAAGGACAAGGGCTACGTCGAGAACCGGCTCCGACTGGCGGAGGCGCCGGCCGAGATTCGGGAGCTGGTGTCCGTGCGCAAAGACACCATCAGCCACGCATACGAGCTGATGAAGCTGACGGATGACCGGCTTCGCCGGCGACTGGCCAAACGGGTCGCCGCCGGCGAGCTCAGCCTGGCGAAGCTCCGGGCCATCACCGGCGGTGACGAGGGCGAACCGGTCGCCACCAAGGGCCCAAGGCGCAGAGCACGGACCATGGCGGGGTCGCTGGCGGCAGCGAGGCACGCGGACGACGCGCTGGTGGATACCAAGGGCAAGCTGGCTTCGGCCGTCGATGAGCTCGTCGACCTGCTCCGCCATCCGGACGTCATCGAACAGATTCCGGACGTGAACCGGTCGAACCTGGCGAAGTACCTGACCATCACCAGGCTCAAGCTCGAGAACGCGATCGCGATCCTGCGGGCCGGCCTGGCCGAGTAGCGCGGCCTACGGGGTGTAGGACATCACCTCGCGCTGACCGACGAGGAAATCGACCAGCTTTTCGCGCGCCTCCGGATCGATGCGGCGCAGCCCTCCCACGGCTTTGGGGAGCTCGAAGATGGGGGCAGCCAGCTGGCCGGCCGTGTCGATCCCGATGACGTGGTCCGGGCCGCCGCCCACCAGGAAGGCGCGCTGGAAGCCGCGCTCGTCGAGCTTGGCCGCGGAGCAGAAGGCCGCGATCGCCGTCCCGACGCCCATGCGCTTGGCAAAGTCGGTGAAGAGGTCGCCCGCCCATCGGTCGATCTGCTCATCGGTCTGCTCGGAGACCATCGCGCGGTACGACTTCTCCTCGACATCGGTACTCGCCATGGGGGTCGATGATAGTCGAGGCGGCGGCTCTTCCGGCCTTGCCCCCTGCTATCCTGCGCGCCGTGATCAGCCGGGTCGCCGACCCTCGAACCGACGATCGGATCGTCTACGAGCTGCTCCGCACGGAGCCGCCGCGCGAAACGGCGAGGGTGATCGGAGAAGCGATCTTCAGCCGCGGGACGACGACGGTCGAGGCCGAGGAGAACGTGGCGGTCGCCGTCCAGGAGCTGCTCGAGCGCCCATTCGTGGACCGGGTCCAGGCGGACGAACGCCCGCGTGGTTACCGGCGCTCGCGCAGCGGCGAGGTGGACTTGCTGGTCCCCGGCATGCCGGAGCATTTCATTGCCCGCATGCGCGGGCTGTGG
>VBGQ01000201.1 GCA_005882055.1 Chloroflexota bacterium | reverse complement strand
CTCCCAGTTGAGGTCCGGCTGGTGGCTGAAGAACCGATGCCAGTAGTAGAGGCGCCGCTCGTTGCTCCATGCCCAGTTGCTCGACTCGGTGTCGGTGAAGATGATCCGCGCGTCCAGGTAGCGCTGGTCTGTCTCGGACCAGACGTACCAGTCCCGCTTGGGGCCCTCCGGGTCGGAACGCGACTCGACGAACCACGGGTGCTGGTCGCTGGTGTGGTTGACGACGAGCTCGGTGATAACCCGCAGCCCCCGCCGATGTGCCTCCCGCACGAAGAGGCGGAAATCGCGAAGCGTGCCGTAGTCTGGGTGCACCGACAGGTAGTCCGCGATGTCATAGCCGTCGTCCCGCATCGGCGAGGGATAGAAGGGCAGGAGCCAGATCGCGGTCACGCCAAGGTCGGCGATGTAGTCGAGCTTCTCCATCAGGCCCGCGAAATCGCCGGTGCCGTCGCCCGTAGAGTCGAAGAAGGCCTTGACGTGCAGCTCGTAGATGATCGCGTCCTTGTACCAGTCGGGGTCACCGGCGATCGGCGCCGCGGCGGGAGCCGGGCGCGCCTGTTGGGCGCTCATCGCTGCGGGCTTCAAGCCTCCAGTGGCGAGATGGTGAAGATACGGAAGGGTCGTTCCGGCGTCAGGTCGACGGCGATCTCCGCACCGCGCTCGGTGCGCCGGCTGCCGGTCAGCAGGTCGGTCATTCGATACCGATCCTGCCAGCCGATGCCGATCGCCGGAAGGTCAGGATGCAGGATCCCGCGCTCTACCGTGCGCGGGTCAACGTTGACGGCCACGTAGACCGGGTCGCGCCAGCGGTTCGGGTAGCCGGTCAGCGGGTCCAGCTCGCCGGCCGGAAGCGCCTTCCGAAAGAAGAGGGTCCTGGGCCCCGTGGCGTTCTCGAAGCGCAGGTGCTCGTAGGACTGCAGCGCCGGTCGCGTGCGGCGCAGCCGGTTGAGGGCGGTGATCAGCGGCTTGATGTTGCCGGGCGCATCCCAATTCCGGACCCGGATCTCGTATTTCTCGCTGTTCGCGTACTCCTCCCGCTTCCCAAGCCGCTTCGACTCGCACAGCTCGAAGCCCGAGTAGATGCCCCAGCTGGTCGACAGGGTCGCCGCGAGGACGGCGCGAACCTCGAAGGTCGGACGGCCGTGGTCGAGGTGGTGTGGGTTGATGTCCGGCGTGTTGGTGAACAGGTTGCCGCGGAAGTACTCGCGCATCTCCGATCCGGTGAGCTCGGTGAGGTAGTCGCGCAGCTCCGCAACTGTCTCGCGCCAGGTGAAGTACGTGTACGACTGCGTGAACCCAACCTTGGCCAGCTCGCGCATGCGCGCCGGTCTGGTGAACGCTTCGGAGAGGAAGATCACGTCGGGGTGGCCGCGATGCACCTCGCCGATCAGCCACCGCCAGAAGGGGATCGGCTTGGTGTGCGGGTTGTCGACGCGGAAGATGCGGACCCCGCGCTCGATCCATGTCAGGACCACCTCCAGCCAGGCTCGCCAGAGCGCCTCGCGGGCCGCCGCATCGGGCCCGTAGAAGTCGATGGGGTAGATGTCTTGGTATTTCTTCGGCGGGTTCTCCGCGTACTTGATGCTGCCGTCGGGGGCGTGTCGGAACCATTCCGGGTGCTCGGTCACCCAGGGGTGGTCGGGAGCGACCTGCATCGCGAGGTCGAAGGCGAGCTCCATGCCGTGGGCCTCGACCGCCCGGCGGAAGTGGTCGAATTCGGAGAGGCCCCCCAGCTCCGGAGCGACCTCGGTGTGACCGCCTTCGGCTGAGCCGATGGCGTACGGCGAGCCCGGGTCGCCACGTTTGGCGCGGAGGGTGTTGTTGCGCCCCTTGCGGTTGACACGCCCGATGGGATGGACCGGCGGCAGGTAGACCACATCGAAGCCCATGGCGGCAATCTCCGGAAGCCGCCACTCCGCGCCCTTGAGCGTGGTCGCGCTGCCCCGGCGGCGACCCTGCGAACGAGGGAAGAGCTCGTACCAGGCACCGAATCGCGCCCGCTCGCGGTCGACCATCAGCGGCAGCTCGTGGTCCAGGCGCGTCGACCAGCTGCGGTCCGGGTGCCGCCGCACGACGGCCAGCAGCTCCTCACCGGCCAGCGCGGCGGCGGCGGTTCGCTCGCTGCGGGCGCGACCGCTGCGCAGCAGCGCTTCGCGCATGCGGCGCAGGTCTGCCGCGGCCCGGGCCGCTTGGGCGCGTGCCATCGCGTCGTCCAGAAGCAGGCGTCCCTCTGCCAGCTCGGTGGCTACCGGCACCTTCGCCTCCACCTTTTTGATGAGACCCTCGCGCCAGCTTCCCCACGCGTCGCGCCAGGCCTCGATGGTGTACCGATGCCGCCCGAAACGCGACAGCGGCGCGCTCGCCGACCAGCGGTCGTTCTCGACCAGGCGCATGGGCAGCTCGCTCCACGTGGCCTGGTCGTCGCTCCTGAGCAGCAGCACCGCGTCGAGGAGGTCGTGCCCGTCCGCGAAGATGTCCGCGGTCACCAGCAGCTGATCCCCGACCACGCGTTTCACCGCGTGCCGACCGCCGTCGATCTCCGGCGCGACGCGCTCGATGACGATGCTGCGCCTCGTGCCCAGCGCATCCGGGCCTGGCTCGGGACGGCCCTCGCCAACGGCCATGCGCGCGACCGGGATCGTGGCCGGGCCGGTGCGTGGGGCGCGCGGGGCGCGGGCGGCGTCGCCGTCGGCGGCCGAGCCGTCGCGATCCTGGGACCGCCTGGCCGCCTCCGCGGAGACCCGCCGCAGGCTCGAACGTGTGGTCGTCATGCTCCGGCTCAAACCCTACCCCATCGCGAGTTCGGCATCCGGTGGGTCGCCGCATCGGCCCGCCGCATGCTCAAGGCCGGCCGGCAGGTCGGGACACGGCCCGGTAGCCTGTCTCGCAGCCGTGACTCGACCGATCGCATTGGCGCTTCCCCATCGCGGCCGTCCGCCGCGGACCCTCGGCACGGCCATGGCGCTGCTCGGCGCCCTCAGCATCGCCACGGCCGCGTGCGCGCCGTCGGCTCCCGGGAACAGCCAGCCACCGGCGACCTCGGCCGCCTCAGCGCTGGCCACCAGCCCGCCAGCCAGCCCGGCATCCGCCACACCGCAGGCGACCCCGGGCGATCCGACCCACCTGCGCCTGGCGCCGTTCGCCATCGGTCTCAACAGCCCGGTCAACGTCGCCAACGCCGGCGACGGGAGCGGCCGGCTCTTCGTCAACGAGCAGGATGGAGTGATCCGCGTCATTGGAGCCGGCGGCACGGTCCGAACCGAGCAATTCCTGGACATCCGGCGGCTCGTCCTCTCCGGCGGGGAGCAAGGGTTGCTGGGCTTGGCCTTCCACCCTGGATTCCCCGGACAGCCCCGCGTCTTCGTTGACTACACGCGAGTCCCCGACGGCGCGACGGTGATCGCCGAGTACCGCGCCAACGCGGAGCGGGCGGACCCTGCGAGTCAGCGGGTGCTGCTGGTGATCGCGCAGCCGTTCGCCAACCACAATGGCGGCCAGCTCGCGTTCGGTCCGGACGGCGACCTGTACATCGGCATGGGAGACGGCGGTTCCGGCGGGGATCCGTTCGGCAATGGCCAGAACACGCACGCATTGTTGGGCAAGGTCCTGCGCATCGACGTCGACGGCCCGCAGGCTGCGGGGAAGGCATACGCCATCCCGGTCGACAATCCCTTCGCGGCCGGGGGCGCCCATCCCGGTGCGGGCGCGCCGGAGGTCTGGGCGTACGGCCTGCGCAACCCATGGCGCTTCAGCTTTGACGCCGCCAACGGCGACCTGTACATCGGGGACGTTGGGCAGGGCGCGTGGGAGGAGATCGACCGGCAGGCCGGTGGCTCGCACGGCGGCCAAGACTACGGATGGAACGTCATGGAGGGCCGCCACTGCTATCGCGGCGCCTGTGACCCGAGCGCGTACGTCGCGCCCATCGCCGAATATGGCCACGACCAGGGGTGCGCGGTGATCGGAGGATCGGTCTATCGCGGAAGCCAGCAGCCGGTGCTGCGCGGTGTCTACGTCTTCGCCGACGACTGCT
>VBGQ01000200.1 GCA_005882055.1 Chloroflexota bacterium | reverse complement strand
GGCTTGAGCTCGCGGAAGAGATTGACGGCCTGGACGCCGTCGTCTGCCTCCCCGGCGATGGCGAACCCCGCGGTGGCGAAGATGTCGCGCAGCGTGTTGCGCATGAAGAGCGCGTCGTCGACGATCAGCACTCGCCTCTGGGGCATCGGTTTACGCCTCCACCAGGTTGTCGATGGCCCGCTGCAGCTGTTCCGGATCGATCAGCTTGGCCGGGCCCTCGGCCGAATCCACCTGCGCGCGGGCCGCACCCGACGGCTCGCTCAGCTCCCGTGCTTCGGCCGGGACTTCCTCGATGCCCGCGACCTCCGACACGTACAGTCCGACGTCACCCTTTGCCCGCTGCAGCATCACCACCCTGCCTTCCGGCCGCGCCGGCCTCGCCTTCAGCCCGACCAGCGGACCGAGATCGATGAGCGCGGCCACTCGCCCCTGCTGGCTCATCACCCCAAGCAGCGCCGGCGGGGCGCGCGGCACGCGCGAGAGAAAGCTCATCTCCGTCACCCGCCGCACCGCCGAGAGCGGGAGCGCGTATCGGTTGCCTCCGTGCAGGCAGATGACGGCGCGCATGGCTTCACTCCAGCCTGAACCGCGAGACCACGGTCTGCAGCTCGACGGAAAGGTTGGTCAGCTCCTGCGAAGCGGAGGCGATCGAGGCGGTCACCACCGCCTGCTCGCGGATGGCGCGTGAGACCTCTTCAGTGCTCTTGGCGTTCGACGAAGCGACCTCGCGGATCTCGCGGATGGCCTTCACCATCTCATCGGAACCGGCCAGCTGCTCCTTGGCGGCGTGGGAGATGGCGGTGACGCGCGCCGTTCCTGCCTGCGTCGCGTGCACGATCTCGTCCAGCGAGAGAGTGATCTGGGCCAGGTCCTCGCGTCCCTGGCCCAACTCGTCGATGCCTTCCTTCATCGCGGCCACGGCGTGCTGGCTGCGCTGGCTGATCTCCTGCGCCAGCCGGCTGATCTGCTCCGCGGAACGTCCGGCGGACTCCGCCAGCTTGCGCACCTCGTCGGCGACGACGGCGAAACCGCGGCCGTACTCGCCGGCGCGCGCCGCCTCGATCGCCGCGTTGAGCGCGAGCAGGTTCGTCTGCTGCGCCACGCCGGTGATGGCGACGACGATCTTGCTGATCTCCTGCGTCTTCTCGCCGAAGGCGAACACCGTCTCGGAAGCGGCCTCGATCTCGGCGAAGACCTTCTTGATCTTCTCCGCGGCAAGCTGCGCCGCCGCTCCGCCCGCCTGCGCCGCGGTGGAGGTCGCGGTCGCCGCTTCCGCCGCCGCTTGCGCGGTATTGGCGCTGCTCTTGATGGAGGTGGCGATGCCGCTGATCAGGCCGCTGGCCCGCTCGACCAGCCCGAGCTGCTCGTCGGCGCCCTTGGCGATGCGGTCCATCGATTCCTTGATCTCCTCGGCCGACGCGGTGACGTTGCCGGTCGAAACCTGCATCTCGTCCGCGGAGTCCGACACCGCCCGGCTGGTGTTCTGGATGTGCCGCACCAGGTCCCGCAGGTTCTCCTGCATGTGCGAGATGGCGACGGTGAGCTCGTCCACCTCGTCGGCGCCGAGGAACGAGGGTCGCTCGCTGGGCAGCGCCTTGGAGAGGTCGCCGCGGCTGATCTCCAGGGCGCTCCGGTTCAGGCGCACGACGCGGTTGGCGATCTGCTTCAGACCCACGGAGACGGCGATGGCGACGATCAAGCCCGACACGATGCCGGCGATGGCGTGCTGCGAATCCAGGCCCCGCCGGACCACCTCGTACGCGAGCACGCCGGAGAGCACGGCCCAGATGCTCATGTCACCGAGGAAAACCTTGAAGAACAGGCCCAGTCGGCGCGACGATCCCCCGATCCGCCCGCTCCGGACCGGGCGCACCCCAGGGCTGCTCGGAACGTGCGGTGGCGGCCGGCTCGCCGGCGCGACCGGCCGCAGGGGCGGGTCGTGCTCGTCGGGTCCGAGGATCTCCTGGTGGGCGGGAGTCGCCATCCCGCCCCACTGTATCCCGAGGCGGCGCAACGGCAAATGAGCTTCCCCCCTTCCGTTGCGTCGAGAGGGAGGGCCGGCTACCGTTGCATACCCCATGGCGGTGCGTAGCAACACGCCGGGACTTCCGCGGGGCGCCCCGGACCCGCTCGACGACCGCACGCGGCGCGTGCTCTCGGCGATCGTGCGCGATTACATCCAGGGCGGAGAGCCGGTGGGCAGCCATGCGATCGCCCGCCGGCCGGACGTCGACGTCTCCTCGGCGACGGTGCGCGCGGTCATGGTGGATCTCGAGGAGATGGGCCTGTTGCAGAAGCCGCACACCAGCGCGGGCCGGATCCCGACCGCGCAGGGCTTCCGCTATTACGTCGACGCCCTGTTGCGAGTGAAGCCTCCTCTGCCCGAGGAGCGCGAGCAGATCGAGCGGCGCGCCCAGGAGGCGAAGCAGATCGACGGTCTGATGACGGCCGCATCGCGCGTGCTGCACTCGCTGACCCGGCACGCCGGTGTCGTTTCCACGCCGCGCCCGCAATCGGAGCGACTGCAGCGCATCGAGCTGTTGCCGCTGCGGGAGGGCCGCGTCCTGGCGGTGCTGGTGACGCGGTCGGGCGCGGTTCACAACCGCTTGCTCACGCTGCATCAACCCTTGCCTCCCGCCCAGCTCGAGCACGCGGCCAACTACCTCAATTCGCTGATCGCCGACCGGACGCTCGCGGAGGCGCAAGCCCTGTTGCGCGTCGAGTTGGACCGCGACCGGCGGGAGCTGGGGGAGCTGCAGGCGCGCGCGCTCGCGCTCGGGGCGGAAGCGGTCCAGGGTACGCCGCCCGAGGTCCACATCGAGGGGCAGGCATCGTTCCTCGAGGACAAGTCGCTGGCGCAGGACGTGGAAAAGATCCGGGCGCTCTTCCGTGCGCTGGAGGAGAAGGAGCAGCTCCTGGCAGTGCTGGATCGCACGCTGGCGGCGGAGGAGCTGCGGATCTTCATCGGTGCCGAGAGCGGCATCGTCCAGGCCGACCTGGCGATCGTCGCGGCCCCCTATCGCCTCAAGGGCGAGGTGGTCGGAGCGCTCGGGGTGATCGGGCCTACCCGGATGGACTATTCGCGCGTGATTCCCCTGGTCGAGCTCACCGCGCGGACCGTCGGGTTGACGCTCGACGAGGCCTGATTCGCCGGCCGGTTGCCGTCGTCTCCGGTCGACCCCTTGGCGAACCGCTGCGCTGCGCTATGTTACCGCCTCTTTTGAAGGAGATGACTTGGTTCCCGACGATACGCAGGTCCCGCCGGACGCGGCGGTGGACGAGCAGAGAGCGGTGCCGGAAGCCGGCGCCGATTCCGGGGCGTCCGGCGGCGCCGAAGGCTTGCAGAAAAAGGTCGCCGTGATGGAAGCGCAGCTCGAGGAGTCGTTCAAGCGGGCGCGCGAGACGGGAGAGCGGCTGAAGGAGACCCACGACCGCCTTCTGCGCACCGCGGCCGAGTTCGACAACTTCAAGAAGCGCGCGGTGAAGGAGAAGGAGGACGTGCAGCGGTTCGGCATCGAGCGGCTGCTGAAGGATTTCCTGCCGGTGATGGACAATCTGGAGCGCGCGCTCGAACACGCCGAGCAGCACGACCTGGCTCAAGTGATCGAAGGCGTCCGCCTGGTGCAGAAGCTGTTCGAGACCACGCTGGCGAAGCATGGAGTGGTCGGTTTCTCCGCCCTGGGCAAGTCGTTCGACCCGGGCGTGCACGAAGCGCTCATGCAGCAGGAGAGCGACGAGCCGGCTGGGACCGTGGTCTCGGAGATGGCCAAAGGCTACAAGCTGAACGACCGGCTGGTCCGGCCCGCCGCCGTGGTGGTGGCCAAACCTCGCACACCGGCCGCAGCCAACACCCCGACGAATCCCGAGGGTGGGGGATAGGGTTGAACTTTCCGACGCGCCCGATTTGCCATTTGTTCTAAACGGCGCGGGTTGAGGTACAACGGATCGGGGGAGAGGCTTTCCATGCCCAAGGTCATCGGGATCGATCTCGGCACCACCAACAGCTGCGTGGCGGTGATGGAAGGCGGCGAGCCCGTGGTCATCCCCAACTCGGAGGGGAGCCGCACGACACCCTCGATGGTGGGGTTCACCGAGGCCGGAGAGCGGCTGGTCGGCCAGATCGCCAAGCGCCAGGCGATCACCAACCCGGAGGCAACGGTCTTCGCGGTCAAACGCCTGATCGGCCGCAAATTCGATTCGGACGAGGTGC
>VBGQ01000199.1 GCA_005882055.1 Chloroflexota bacterium | reverse complement strand
GTGAAGGCAGCGACCGGCTTCAAGTCCGATATCCGGGTCACCAACCTGACGCGCGACGCGGACAAGTCGGCGGCGGCCAAGAGCATGCTCGGCGTCCTCGGTCTGGGCGTCTCGCACGGGCATACCATCCGCATCACCGCGGAAGGTGAGGATGCCGACGAAGCGGTGAAAGCCCTGCGCGAGATGGTGGAGGCGGGCCTGGGCGAGGCGATCGGCGGATGACCTCGACGCTCCGCGGCGTTGCGGCCGCCCCGGGTGTCGCGCGCGCCCGGATCTGGCGCCTGCCGGAGCGAGGCAGCGATAGTGCTGCGAGCGGTACCGAGGTTGGGCTGAGCGAGGCAGCCGAGCGCGCCGCCACCGAGCTGGAAGCCCTGCGGGAGCGCCTGCGCTCGGGTGGGCGTGGAGAGGAGTCCGAGATCTTTGGCGCGCAGGCGATGATGGCCCAGGACCCTGAGCTCTTGGACGCCGCGCAGCGGGCCATCGACCAGGGCAGGTCGGCGAATGAGGCGATCCGTGACGCCGGCGAGGATGCCGCCGCCACGCTGGCTGCGCTGGACGACGAGCTCCTCGCGGCTCGAGCCGCCGACGTTCGGGACGTGGCGGCGCGAATCGCGCGGATCCTGCGCGGCGAGCAACCGCCAAGTCTCCAGCAGCGCTCGATCGCCGTGGCGCTCGATCTGCCTCCGTCCATAACCGCCGAGCTCGATCCCGCGCTGCTCGCCGGGGTGGCCCTCGAGGCCGGCTCTCGGACCGCGCATGCGGCGATCCTGTCGCGGGCCCTGGGGATTCCCGCGGTGGTCGGCGCTCGCGGCCTGCTCGACATGGCGAAGGACGCGCAGGAGATCGCCGTGGATGGCACCACCGGCGAGGTCTTCCTCGACCCCGATGAAGACATGCTCGTCGAGATCGAGCGCCGCACCGCAGCCGCAGGCGCCCGAGCGGCGGCGGACGAAGCGCTGCACGATCGGCCGCTGCAGACCGCCGACGGGCATCGGGTCATGCTGGCCGCGAACATCGGTCAGCCGGAAGACTCGAAGCGCGCCATCGAGGGCGGCGCCGAGGGCGTGGGCCTCTTCCGCACCGAGTTCATGTTCATGGGCCGGGCCACGGCACCCGACGAGGCTACCCAGACCGGCGCCTACGCGAAGGTGCTGGAGTCCTTCGGCGAGCGCCCGGTCGTGATCCGGCTGATCGACCTGGGTGGAGACAAGGACCTGCCGTACCTGCCCCTCCCGCACGAGGAGAACCCGTTCCTGGGCGTGCGCGCCCTCAGGCTGGCGGACGCCGGGCACGAAGCGCTGTTGCTGACCCAGCTGCGTGCCATCCTCGCGGCGGGGGAGCACACCGGGCGCCAGCCCTGGATCATGGCTCCCATGGTCGCCGACCTCTCCGACGTGTATCGCCTCCACGAGCTCGTGGCGATGGCGGCGTTCGGCCGGACACTGGGCGTCCAACCCAAGGTCGGGATCATGGTCGAGATTCCATCCGTGGCCCTGGTCGCGGAGCTCGTCGCTCCTGAGGTCGCGTTCTTCTCGATCGGCACCAACGACCTGACCCAGTACCTGCTCGCGGCCGATCGGACCAATCCTGGCCTCGCCGAGCGCCAGGACCCGCTGCATCCCGCGGTCCTGCGGGCGATCGCCCGGGTCGTGGAAGGGGGCCACGCGGCCGGCATCCCCGTGGCGGTGTGCGGCGAGATGGCCGGCGATCCAGCGGGAGCGATGGCCTTGACCGGGCTGGGCGTCGACGAGCTGTCGATGGACGCGGGCGCATTCGGCGCCGTCAAGCGCGCGCTCGCGTCGGCCAGCCTGACCGATCTGCGAGGTGCTGCCGAACAGGCCCTCCACGCCGAGAGTGCCAAGGACGTCCGCGCCATGTTCGAGTCCATGCTCGCGCCGGAGCGCGAGGCGGTCGGATGAGGTCCGCGCGGGCGGCGCGGATCACGACGCTCCCCAACCTGCTGGGCCTCGCCCGGATCGCGCTCACCCCTGTGGTCATGGCGCTGATCCTGCTGCCGATCCCGGGCGGCGGGCTGCTGGCGGGGGTGGTCTTCGCGGTCGCCGCTATCACGGACTTCCTCGACGGCCGCATCGCTCGTGCGCGAGACGAGGTCACTTCGCTGGGCGTGTTCATGGACCTCACCGCCGACAAGGTGCTGGTAGCCGGCGTGATGATTGCCATGGTGGAGGTCGGGCTGCTGCCCACCTGGATCGCGGCCACGATCCTGGGGCGGGAGCTGGTGATCGGTGGCATCCGGCAGCTCGCCGCTTCGGAGAGCGTCGTCATCGCCGCCCGCGCGCTCGGCAAGGCGAAGACCCTGGCCACGCTGGTTGGCGTGTTCGTCCTCCTCCTGGCCCGCGACGCCATGACGGGCGGTCCGCTGGCGGGCACCGGGTCCGCAAACCCGCTGGCAACAAGCGGCTTTTGGCTGATGGTCGCGGCGACGGCGCTCGCGATCATCTCGGGGATCGACTACCTGCGCGGTTCGCTGCCGATGCTGATGGGGTCTCCGCCCCCTCGGCCGGAGGAGCGCCCGCCTACTTGATCAGCTTGCGCTCCATGCGGCGCATGGCGATGACCATCATCAAGGAGAAGAATCCAAGCAGATAGGCGAAGTCCACCGCCTGCTGCCCGCCAACGACTCCGGTGGTCAGCCCGCGGATGAGGCTGATCGAATGGAAGAGCGGCGTCGCCTGCATGAACAGCTGGATCGGGGTCGGATAGGCGCTGACCGGGAAGAAGGTGCCGCTGAACAGGAACATCGGCATCACGATCAGCCCCATGGGGATGTCGAAGTCCTGGACCGTGCGAAGGAACGCCGTCCCGGCCAGTCCTGTGGCGGCGAAGGTGGCCGCCACGAACAGCGTCACGGGGAGTGCCAGGATCGCCCACGGCGAGAGGATCAGGCCCAGCACCACCATGAGCACCAGCATGCTGACGGCGTACAGCGTGGCTCGCATGAGCGCCCACAGCATCTCGCCAATCGCGATCTCACCGATCCCCATGGGCGTGGCCAGGATCCCGTCGTAGGTCTTGGCAAAGTTGAGCTTGAAGAAGACGTTGAAGATCGTCTCGAAGACCGCGCCATTCATGGCTGCGGTGGCCAACAGCGCCGGGGCCACGTATGCGGTGTATGAGATCACTCGACCGTCAGACAGCTTCACCGTTTGAACCAGGCCGCCCAGGCCCATCCCGATCCCGACCAGGTAGAAGATCGGCTCCGCCACCCCGGACAGGATCACGATCCACTGGTGGCGATAGACCATGATGTTGCGCTCGACCAGCCGCCGGGCCTTCCAGACGACATCCCAGGCCCGCATCGGCCTTGAGCGCGTGGCCCCTGCTTGCAGCACGGCCATTGGTCAGTTCGCCAGCCGCTTGGCGAGCGATCGGTCTGCCAGCACCAGTCCTACGGCGAAGAAGACGAGCAGGTAGGCCAGGTGCCAGGGCGCCGTAGCCAGGTCCAGGTGGCCCAGGACCAGCCCGCGCATCAACTCCACGCCGTGGAAGAGGGGCGTGAACCAGGCGATGACCTGCACCGCCTGCGGCATCTGGGCCAGGGGGAAGAACGTGCCGCTGAAGAGGAAAAGCGGGTTGATGACGAAGCGAAAGACCCACGAGAAGCCCACGTCGTTGCGCTGCCGGGCGGCGAAGGCGATCAGCCAGCTCGAGAAGCCCAGGCCGGTGAGTCCAATCACGGGGATCGATAGGAGGGCGAGGGGCGTTTGCGCCACCCGAAAGAGGGCGAGGACCGCGAGGAAGATCGTGCCCACCGTCATGAGCCGGAAGCCGATCCAGCCGAGCTCCCCGAGCAGGATGTTCCGTGTGCTAAGCGGGGTCGACAGGATGGCCTCGTAGTTCCGGCCCCACATGATCTTGTTCATGATCGGGTAGCTCGACTCGAAGGTGGCGGTCTGCATGGCCATTGCGCCCAGCAGTCCAGGTCCGAGGAAGCCGATGTAGCCGGCGGGCCCAAAGGCGTTCGGGTTGGTGCGGGCCAGGAGGCCCCCGATGCCCAAGCCCATGGCGGTCAGGAACATGAACGGCTGCAGGAAGCCGAAGAAGAGGCTCCGGTGAGGCGGCTGAGCGGTCCTGCTCATTCGACCAAGGATCGCCCCGTCAGGCTCAGGAACACATCCTCCAGGGAGGCGCGCCGTACCAGGGCGCTCTGGACGGCGATGTTGCGCTGGTGGACCTCGTCCAGCGTCTTCTCCCCGTCATCGGTGTAGAGCAGTGTTCGGTCAGGAAGAACCTCGACTCGCTGTGCAAGTCCCTCAAGCCGCCCGTCCAGGCCCGCGCGCTCGGCATCCCCGAAGCGCAGCTCGAGCACCTCCTTGGTGCTGTAGCGGTCGATGAGCTCGCGGGGCGACCCCTCTGCGGCGATGCGCGCCTTGTCCATCACGACCAGCCGATCGCAAAGCTGCTCCGCCTCGTCCATGTAGTGCGTCGTGATGATCAGCGTCGCGCCGCGCTGCTTGAGCCGATACAGCCGGTCCCAGAGCAGATGGCGGGCCTGCGGGTCGAGGCCAGTGGTGGGTTCGTCGAAGATGATGAGGTCGGGCTCGTTGATCAGCGCGCGGGCGATGGTCAGCCGTCGCTTCATGCCACCCGAAAGGGTCTCGACCTGGTCCTTGGCCCGCTCGTCGAGCTGAACGAATTCGAGCAGCTCGTCGGCGCGGCTGCGTGCGACGGAACCGGGGATGTCGAAGTAGCGGGCGTACATCTCGAGGTTCTCGCGCACCGTCAGCTCGGTGTCGAGGTTGTCGGTCTGCGGCACGACGCCGAGGCGGGCCTTGATCTCACGCGCCTGGGTCTGCGGGTTCATGTCGATCACCGAAAGCTCGCCATCGGTAACCGGCGATGCGCACGCGATCATGCGCATGGTCGAGGTCTTGCCAGCCCCGTTCGGCCCCAGGAACCCGAATGACTCGCCAGGCCGCACGTCGAAGTCGACGGCGTCGACAGCCGTGAAGCTTCCGAACCGTTTCGTTAGCTTCCGGGCACGGACCAGCGCATCACCGGTGGCACCAGACATGGAGCAGAGATTCTACCGACGCCGCCCGCCGCCCGCCCGTTGACGACGCTCTGCGGGCCGACGTATGCTACGCCGCACGTAGTATCGCTTGACGTAGCAGGGGAGCGGGCAGCATGACGGTGGTCCAGGATCCAGGTCTGCTGATCATGATCAGCCTCGCTTCGGGCCCCAAGCATGGACACGCCATGATGCGCGACGTCGAGGCCTTTGCCAGCGTGCACCTTGGTCCCGGAACGCTGTACGGCGCGCTCACGCGGCTCGACGCCGAAGGTCTGGTGGAGCCGATGGCGCCGGACGGTCGCCGACGGCCCTACCGCCTCACCCCAGCCGGCCGCTCGGCGCTCCGCGCGCGCCTGCAGGAGATGCGCGAGGCGGTCAGCATCGGTCTGGCCCGGGTGGTGGGCTGATGAGACCGCGTCTGGCTCGGCTCCTGGTCCGAGCCTACCCGCGTGCCTGGCGGCGCCGATACGGAAGCGAGTATGCCGCTCTCCTCGAAGACGTGCCGGCTACCGCGGCGGCCATCACCGATGCGGTGGGTGCCGCGGTTGCGCTCCATGCCCGGGCAGCATCCAAGTCCCTGATCACCTCGGGAGGTTCAGCTGTGACGATCGACTTCGGCGGGTGGCATGCACGGACGTTTGCGCTGCTGGCGATCCTCGTGGCGTTGCCAACGACGGTCGTGCTCGCGTTGAGTGCCTTGGCCTACAACGTGGGCATTCCGGGCATGGCGGCGGCCATCGAGCCGATCCAGCAGCAGTTGCTCGGCAACAAGATCATTGGCTTGGGCCTGATGGGCGCACCCGTGCTGGCGTTCGCGATCGCGGTGCTGCCCGTCCTACGGTTCTCGCTCCACCGCGAGGCGGGAGAACTGATGATCTCGTTCGCCATCCGCGGTCGAGCGCTGACCCTGGTGGCAGTTGTCCTCTCGCTGCTGCTGGTCGCCTTCTTCGCGATGCACAGCGCCGCGGAATTCCTGTTCGGAACCTAGGCCTCGACCGCCTCCTCGCTGATCGGCATGGCCTTGCGAGCCTGCCGCTGAGCGCTCTCGGCGGCCTGACGTGCCTTGGCCATCAGGGCGTCGCGGTCGACCCCGAGCCGGTCGAGCAGCCACCAGTCGAGCCGATCGGCGCCTGCCGCGCCGAGGACGGCGCCCAGCCAGAAGGCCATCCCCACACCGCCGCCCACCGCATCGGTCACGACTCCGGCGGCCACGCCGCCGACCAGCGAGCCGTTGATCATCATCGGCTCAGCCTTGCCGGCCTTGCGCGCCAGCTGCTGGTCCGCCATGGAAATGCCGGCGCGCACCGCGGCGCCGGCCACGCTGCCGCCCAGCGCGGCGAAGATCGAAAGGATCAGTCCCATCTCATGCCTCCCAGGTTTCGCCCGGTTCCAGCTCGACCACCTTGGCATCGGTCAGCTTGGCCAGCTCCGACGGGGTGCCGGCCAGGATCGGGAAGGTGGCGTAGTGGACCGGGATCACGGTCTTGACTCCGGTCAGGGTGATGGCCCGCGCCGCTGCGGCGGGCCCCATGGTGAAGTGGCCGCCAATGGGCAGCACCGCAATTGTGGCTCCCCAGGCGCGCACGAAGGCCATGTCGCCAAAGAGGTCCGTGTCGCCGGAGTGGTAAACCCGCGTCCCGTCTTCGAACTCGATCAGCCATCCCCAGCAGCCGACCTCGCGGGTCGTCTCCGCGCCCTCGCCGGTGAGGGTGATGCCGCCGGAATGGACGGCGTGGAACATGGTCAGCTTGATCCCCGCCGCCTCGACGGTGCCGCCCTTGTTCATGCCGATCGACTGCACGCCAAGGCCAGCGAGGTAGATCTGCAGCTCGTGGCTGCCGACGACGGTGGCGCCCGACTCGGCCAGCTCTACGACGTCCGCGGCGTCGTTGCCGACATGGTCGAAATGACCATGTGTCGGAGCCACGACGTCGACCTGCTCTGCCTCCCGGTAGGCCTGGGCGTAGGTCGGTGCTCCGCTCCAGCGGTCGACCCACAGCCACTTGTCGGCGGGCGATCGGTAGAGGATCCCGCCGTGACCGAGCCTCGTGATGCGCAGGGTGCCCATGGTC
>VBGQ01000198.1 GCA_005882055.1 Chloroflexota bacterium | reverse complement strand
CTCGACTACGGCGCCTGGGAAGGGTTGACCGCCGATGAATGCTGGGCTCGTGATCCGCAGCTTCGCGCCGCCTGGGAGCACGACCCCTTCGCGACGCGAACCCCGGATGGGGAGTCGGGGCGTGACGTGGCGGCGCGGGCCTTCCCGGTCTTCGATGCGCTGGAGTCCTGGCTTTCGGGCGATCTGGCGCGCGGCGTGCTCATAGTCGCCCACAACCATGTCAATCGCCTGCGCCTCACCGCCCTCCTGGAATGGCCGATGTCGAGCTACCGACGCCGGGTTGGGCAGGATCCGGCCGCCTACAGCATCATTGGCGTTCGCGCCGCCGAGCGGATCGTGCGCCGCTTGAACGTTCGCCCCAGGTAAGGGAGACGCATGTCGATCGAGGTCAGCCACCAGCTGATCCCCACGATGCAGGCCAAGGTGACGCCCAAGCAGATCGTCGCCAACCGCATCTTGGCCATGAGCTCGGTCGAGCTGCAGCAAGCGATCGCCGAGGAGCTCGACGAGAACCCGGCGCTCGAGCAGGTCGAGGAGGCGGTCTGCCCGACCTGCGGGGGAGCGACCTTCGGCGGAACGTGCCCGAATTGCTCTCCCCGCAGCGAGGGGCCAACGGCTACCGAGCTGTTCGAGCCGAGCCCGGGCCCCGCCCGCGACGACCCCGACGCGGACGACCCGATCGCACGTGCGGAGGCGTCGTTCACGTTGCAAGAGCACCTCGACTGGAACCTGCGCTCGTTGCTGCCCAGGGAGCTGCACGAGGTGGCTACCTGGGTCATCGGCGAGCTCGACGAGAACGGCCTGCTCACCCGGACCGATGAGGAGATCGCCCGCGAGAGCGGCGGCACCGCCGGGGCGGTCGCACGCGTTCGGTCCGCGATGCGCGGCCTGGAACCGATCGGCATCGGTGCCCGCGACGTTCGCGAGTCCCTGCTCCTGCAGCTGGGCCATCTGCGTGAGACCGGTCACGGGGTGCCGGGCATCGCGGAGGCGTTGGTCACCGATCACCTCCAGGCGCTCGCCGATCGCCACTTCCGCGAGATCGCGCATGTCCTCGGGGTCAGCGAGCACGAGGTCCTCGAAGCCTGGGAGTTCATCAAGACCAACCTGCACCCCTACCCGGCCTCCGCGTTCGTGGCGGCCACACGAGGCGATGGACCGCGCCAGATCCTGCGACCGGACGTCCTGATCCGGATCGTGGACGGGGAGCTGGAGGTCGAGGTCGTGGAGTCGCGGCGCTTCAGCCTTCGTGTTGCGGCTTCCTACGCCAGCGTCTCCGCCGCCCTCCGTTCACCGACCTGGAGCGATCAGGAAAAGGAGCACGTCCGCGAGCACGTGGGTCGCGCGCGCTTCTTCATCGACGCGGTTCGTCGCAGGCGCGCGACCCTGCAGCGCATCGCGGCCACCCTCGTCAAGCGCCAGCACGACTACCTGGTGCACGGCGTCCGGCATCTCGTGCCCCTCACGCGGGCGGAGGTCGCGTCCGAGATCGGCGTCCACGAGTCCACCGTGAGCCGCGCGACGGCCGAGAAGTTCGTGATGGTTCCATCGGGCGAGGTGGTCCCCTTCTCCCACTTCTTCACCGCGTCCCTCAGCATCAAGGACCAGATCCGGGCCATGATCGAGGGGGAGGACCAGGACCATCCGATGAGCGACCAGCAGATCGCCGACGAATTGCTGGCACAGGGCGTCGCCATCGCGCGAAGGACCGTTGCCAAGTATCGCGACGAGCTGCGCATCCTCCCCGCCCGCCTCCGGCATTCGTGAGCGGTGGCGCCGCCGGTCGCCAGGGGGAGGACTCGCCGCGTCGCCATCCGGACCCTTCTCGTCGTGGCCATCGGCGGCGCGTTGCTGGCCCCGATCCTCTATTACGCCAGCACCGTTGATCTTCGACCCCCACAGGTCGACCGCTTCGTCCTGAGCCAGCACCTGCCCGGCAGCGACGCTGTGGCCCTGACCACCTCGAGCCTCGAGGTGGTCTTCTCCGAGGCGGTTGACCATGGGAGCGCGCAGGCGGCCCTCAACGTGTCGCCCAAGCTGAGCGGCTCGTTCAGCTGGAGCGGCGCGACCATGATCTTCACGCCGGCCGATCGGCTGCCGCTGGAGACCTCCTTCTCCGTTCGGCTTCGCGGCCAGATTCGCGATCTGGCCGGCAACGCGATGACCGGTGCCGGGCCGTTCGTCTTCCATACGGTTGGTGGTCCGACGATCGTTGCGTTCCAGCCCGCAGACCAGTCGAAGGAGGTGCCGCTCGACGCTTCCATCCAGGTCACCTTCTCGACCCTCATGGACACCGCCAGCGTCCAGCGCGCGTTGGAGATCATCCCGCGCACCGACGTGGACCTGCGCTGGAGCGGGCAACGCGTGACGATCGTCCCACGCGTGGATTGGCTCGCCAGCCAGGACTACAGCATCTTCCTGGGCTATGCGGCCCGCGATCAGGCGGGGACCGCCCTGGCCGGGCCGTTGCGCCTGGCGTTCACCACGGTCTCGGCAGGTCTCACGGCCCGCACCGTCGTCCCGGCCGACGGCACGCAGGGGATCGCCACCACCACCTCCATCGCGGTGGTCTTCGACCGGGCGATCGACCCGGGCACGGTCAACGATAACCTCGTGTCGATCACGCCACCCATCTCCGGCAGCGTGGGGCTCTCTGCACCCGAGGGCGCCGCCGGGCTCGACGACGACGTCCGGCGGATCGTTCGCTTCACGCCGTCGGGCTCGCTGCCGGCCAACACCACCTTCACCGTCACCATTGGCGGCGTGGTGCGTGGCGTCGACGGCTCGCGGGTGGCCGGGCCCCTGTCGTGGACCTTCACCACCGGCGCGCCATCAAGCTCGCTCGGCAACCAGATCACGTTCCTCAGCGAGCGTTCGGGGATCGCCAACGCATGGGCCATGAACCCCGATGGCTCGAACCAGCATCAGGTCTCGGCCGAGCTCTCGCCGTTGAGCACCTACGCAGTTGCGCCAGATGGCCGATCGCTGGTCGTCGGCGACGGCGCCCGCCTGATCGAGCTCCGAGCGGATGGGTCGGGGCGCCGCGTGCTGACAGATGCGGGCTTCGTCGAATTCGATCCCAGCTATGCGCCCGATGGATCCGCGATCGTCTTTGGGCGGGCCGATGCCAGGACCGGCGCCGGCATGGGCATCTGGCGACGACCGCCGGGCGGCGGCGGTGCAGACCGGATCGCCATTGGCCCGGCCCCGACAGCCAGTCCCCCCACCGGCTCCGAACCGCTCGCGTCCGGCAGCCAGGGCGCGTCTCTCGCGCCCGTCCTGCGTGCGCCGCGCTTCTCGCCCGATGGCTCGCGGATCGCCTTCGTCGACCTGTCCGGCATGGCTGGCATCCTGAACCTGCGGAACGGGGCCGTGACGCGTGCGCCGTACCTCGCCGCCGCCCCGCCGGCCTGGCTCCCGGATGGGTCGAGCGTGCTCGTGAGCGGGCTGCCCGCCCCGGTCGCATCGACAGGCGACGGGGCGTCGGGCGTCCTCACGCCCGAAACCGCGGTCACGCCCCTGACGCCCGCAGGTCTGCATTTGACCTTCGCCGAGCAAGCCGCGCTGCGCATCGGCGAGCTGGAGGAAGGCGGCGCATCGGTCCAGCCCTCGCGACTCCACGAAGGAGGCACCCTGCCTGACGTGGATGCCAATGGACGCATCGCCTACCTCGTCCTCGACCCGCGCCTGCCAGACGCCGGGCGGGTCTGGATCGCGAGCTTCAGCTCCTTCCCGTCGACCGAGGTCGTTCCCGACGCGCGCGCACTGGAGTCGAGCGTCCGCTTCGCGCCGGCGCCGCAGGCGCTGCTGGTGACGCGCGAGGCACTCGGCGCCGCGACGCCGTCCGCGACACCGAGCCCCTCCTTCCGTCCCTCGCCCTCCGCAACGGCCAGCCCAACGCCCGGGCCGGTGCCTTCGCCGCCAGCGTCGCCCGCGGAACCGGGTGGCATCTGGCTCCTCAACCTGGTCAGCGGCACGAACACGCAGCTGAGCCTCGATGGCTGGCTCCCGTCCTGGCAGCCGTGACCATTGCGCAAGTTGACCCGCAAGTTGAGCCCGTGCGAGAATCGCCGCGCTTCGCTGGCGGGTACCGAACTGGTGCAATCGCCGGCGTTTTCCGTGTGTGAGACCGTCCCCGCCTGACGAGCGCGCCATGGCCGCCAATCCCGGCGCCTGCTGCACGCGGTGACATTCGGAGGATTGATGGAGCTCCAACCGATCACCTGGGTGATCCCGATCGCGGGCCTGCTGGCCATCGCATTCGCCTTCTACCTCGCCTACGACGTCCTGCACCGCGACATGGGCACCGAGGCGATGCAGGAGATCGGGGGGATGATCTTCGAGGGTGCGGTCGCCTTCATCCGGCGCCAGTACCAGACCATCGCGCTCCTGGCGCTCGGTGGAGCGGTGGTGATCGGCCTGGTCATCACCCTGGTCGAGGGCAAGCAGGTCGCCGATACGGACATCTACGGTCTCGATCTGGGCTGGCGGACCGGCCTCGCTTTCCTCGTCGGAGCCGCGTGCTCGATGGCCTCGGGCATCATCGGCATGTACATCAGCGTCCGCTCGAACGTGCGGACCGCTGCCGCCGCGCGGAACTCGCTTGTCGGGGCGGTACAGACGGCAATGCGCGGCGGCGCCGTCTCCGGGTTCCTCGTGGTTGCCCTTTCACTCCTGGGCGTTTACTCGATGTTCGCCCTCTACGGCGGTTTCGAGCATCCCAACCAGGCGCCGTTCCTGATCGTGGGCTACGGGTTCGGTGCCAGCTTCGTCGCCCTCTTCGCCCAGCTCGGCGGTGGGATCTACACCAAGGCCGCCGACGTCGGCAGCGATCTGGTCGGCAAGGTCGAGAAGGGTATCCCTGAGGACGACCCGCGCAATGCGGGCGTGGTGGCAGACCTCGTCGGCGACAACGTGGGCGACTGCGCAGGCCGCGGCGCGGATCTCTTCGAGTCGACCGCCGCCGAGAACATCGGCGCCATGATCCTGGGGGTCGCGGTTTACAGCATTGCGAGCGCCGCAGGCTGGCCGCATCCGGAGGCATGGATCTTCTTCCCGCTCGTCGTCCGCGCCTTCGGGCTCATCGCGACCATCATCTCGATGTTCTTCATCAACGGCCGCGAGGACGAGAACCCCATGAACATGCTCAACCGCGGCTACTGGGTGACCACGGTCCTCTCGGTGGCAGGGCTGGCGCTGACCACCTGGATCATGA
>VBGQ01000192.1 GCA_005882055.1 Chloroflexota bacterium | reverse complement strand
CGCCTCGAGATGCTCCAGATGGCCGTCCTGAGCCCCACCCTGGCGATCCTTGACGAGACCGACTCCGGCCTGGACATCGACGCGCTACGCACCGTGGCCGAGGGGATCAACGCCACGCTGTCACCGGAGATGGGGGTGCTGATGATCACCCACTACCAGCGCATGCTGAACTACGTGAAGCCAGATCAGGTCCATGTGCTCATGGACGGCCGGGTCGTGATGTCGGGCGGCGAGGAGCTCAGCCACCAGCTGGAGGCCAACGGCTACGACTGGGTGCGCGAGCAGGTGGGCCTGCCAGTTGGCGTGCTGGACGATGCCGGAGCACCCGAGCCGGTCGCCGAGCACGCGTAGAGTTTGAGGTAGACCGATGGCGGTGCAGCAGGCGATCACGAAGGCCCGGCGCGGCATCCCCGGAGGTTTCTCCGGATCTGCGCTGCGCGCAGATTTCCCGGTCTTCGAACGTCAAACACGGACGGGAAAGCGCCTCGTCTACCTGGACGCCGCCGCCTCCTCTCCGAAGCCGCGCGTCGTGATCGACACCATGTCGGACGCGTACGCCCACCACTACGCGAACGTGCATCGCGGCATCTACGAGCTCTCCGAGGACGCGACGGCGCGGTTCGAGGCCGCGCGCCGCAAGCTCGCGGGCTTCATCAACGCGCCAACCGAGCGAGAGTGCGTATTCGTCCGCAACGCGACCGAGGCGATCAACCTGGTCGCCTATTCCTGGGGTCGCACCAACGTTGGCACCGGAGACCGGGTGATCACCACCCAGCTCGAGCATCACGCCAACATCGTTCCGTGGCAGCAGCTCTGCGCCGAGGTCGGCGCGACGCTGGAGTACGTGGCGATCACCGATGACGGCCGGCTCAACGCTGACGACCTCGCCGCGAAGCTCGAGCCCCGCGACGGCCGGTCACCGCGGCTGCTGGCGATTGCCCACGTCAGCAATGCGCTCGGGACCATCAACGACGTCGCCGAGATAACGCGGCTGGGCCACGAGGCTGGTGCGCTGGTGCTGGTCGACGCGGCGCAATCGGCTCCGCACATGCCCGTGGACGTGCAGGCGTTCGACTGCGACTTCCTGGCACTGTCAGGCCACAAGATGCTCGGCCCGTCGGGGATCGGCGCGCTCTGGGCGCGCCGAGAGCTGCTCGAGGAGATGCCGCCCTTCATGACCGGCGGCAGCATGATCATCCGCGTCACCCTCGATGGGGCCGAGTGGAACGAGGTGCCTTACAAGTTCGAGGCGGGCACGCCGGCGATCGTCGAGGCGATCGGCCTGGGAGCCGCCATCGATTACCTGACTGAAATCGGCATGGATCGGGTGCGCGAGCACGAGAAATTCCTGTTCGAGCACGCCTGGACCGCGCTCTCGGAGATTTCCGGTGTTCGCCTGCTGGGTCCCGCCGAGTCGGAGCTGCACGCCGGGGTGATCAGCATCCTGCTCGACGGCGTCCATCCGCACGACGTGGCCACCATTTTCGACCACGAGGGAGTCGCGGTCCGCGCCGGACATCACTGCGCGATGCCGGTGATGCTTCGCTACGACATCCCGGCCACCACCCGAGCGAGCTTCTACGTCTACAACGACCTCGACGACGTCGAAGCGCTCACCTCGGCTGTGCGCACGGCCCAGCAGATCTTCGGGACTGGCAACTGATGGACAACCTGTACCGGGACTTCATCCTCGAGCACTACCGCGCGCCGCATAACAAGGGCTATCTCGACCCACATGACCTGCATTTCGCGGATTCGAACCCGACCTGCGGGGACGAAATGAGCATGACGATCCAGCTCGACGAGTCGAAGGGCCGCATCGCGGACGTCGCCTTCGACGGGCGAGGCTGCGCGATCAGCCAGGCATCGGCCTCGATCCTGACCGATGAGCTGCGCGGCAAGAGCCTCGAAGAGATCAAGGCCATGGATCCCAAGGAGCTCCTGGACGAGCTCGGGGTGCCCATCGGTCCTGCCCGCCTGAAGTGCGCCCTGCTCAGCTACAAGGTGCTGCAGGGTGCCGTGCGCGGCTCCGAGGTTGCCTGGCCAAAGGAGGCTGAGGCGGTGGCCGGCGCATGACGCGGTGTTGACGCCCCACTCGTCGATTCGCTAGGTACTGCCGCCAGTGGTGGCACCTTTCCCGCAGCGTTTGACGCCGCCCTACCCATTGCGGCCCGACCCCAGCACACAGCACGGAAGACCATGACCGATCAGACCACGACCAACCCGACCGCAACCCAATCCGTCCGCGAAGTGAGCGTCGCCGATGCGCTGCGCCTCGCCGAGCAGGGATACCGGATCATCGACGTCCGCGAGGAGCTCGAGTGGAACGACGGCCACATCCCGTCCGCAACGCTCGTGCCGCTGGGCGACGTCCTCGACCGCATCGAGGCGGTGGTGCCTGACAAGGACACCCCGCTCCTCGTGCACTGCGCCGCCGGAGCGCGCTCGGCTCGCGCCGTGGCACGCCTGCAGTCGATTGGCTACACGAACGCGGTGAGCATGGGGGGCTCGACGCTCGACTGGCGACGCCTTGGCGGCGACTGGGAGGCGCCCCAGCCCCTGCTGACCCCCGAGCAGCAGCGCCGGTACTCTCGCCAGCTGCTGATTCCCGAGATCGGGCAGAAGGGCCAGCGCAAGCTGCTCGACGGCAAGGTGCTGTTGATCGGCGCCGGCGGGCTCGGGTCCCCGAGCGCGCTGTACCTCGCCGCCTCGGGTGTCGGCACCATCGGCCTCGTCGACGACGACGTGGTCGACGAGTCCAACCTCCAGCGCCAGGTGCTGCATACCGCCGACCGCATTGGCATGCCCAAGACGGAGAGCGCCCGACTGACGCTCCAGGCGCTCAATCCGGAGACCCGCATCGTCGAGCACCGCGAGCGCCTGACCGCGGACAACGTCGAGCGGCTCATCTCCGACTACGACGTGATCGTGGACGGCACCGACAACTTCGACACGCGCTACGTGCTGAATGACGCCGCCCTGAAGCTGCGCAAGCCGGTCGTGCACGGCTCGATCTACCGCTGGGACGGCCAGATCACGACCTTCCTGCCCTTCGCGGGCCCGTGCTATCGCTGCATGTACCCGACGCAGCCACCGGAGGAGCTCGCGCCGTCGTGCGCCGTGGCGGGCGTCCTGGGCGTGCTGCCCGGGATCGTGGGTCTGCTGCAGGCCAACGAGGTCTTCAAGCTGCTGCTGGGCGTCGGAGAGACCCTCTCCGGACGGCTGCTGATGTTCGACGCCATGAGCACGACCTTCGAGGAGGTCAAGGTCTGGCGCGACCCGCAGTGCCCCGCGTGCGGCGAGGGCTCCCCGTTCATCGCCGAACCGGCGCGGCCCGGTGCGGATGTTGCGGTCGCTGCCCGGTGAGCAGCGTTCGCATCCCACCCGTACTGCGCGATGCCGCCGCGGGCAATCGCAGCGTGACCGCCAGCGGTGCCACCGTCGCCGAGGTGCTGGCCGATCTGTTCGAGAAGTTCCCCGCGCTGCGCGACCGCGTGACGCAGGAGGGCGAGCTGTCGCGATTCGTCAACGTGTACGTCAACGACCGCGACGTGCGCTATCGGAATGGCCTCGATACCCCCGTCGGCGACCTGGACACGGTGATCCTGCTGCCGGCGATGGCGGGAGGCTCCGGCTAGGCCATGGCCTTGGCTCCGCGGGTCGGCGGCACCGCGAGCCGGGTCGCGCCGTCGACCGAAGCGTCGACCATGCTCATCGGACAGACGCCGGTCGTGGAGCTGCGGCGCCTGGCGCCCAGCCCTGCGATCCGCCTCTTCGCCAAGCTGGAATGGGCCAATCCCACCGGCTCGGTCAAGGACCGCGTCGCCCAGGCCATGATCGCCGACGCGCTCGCCTCCGGCGCGCTGCGCGAGGGGCAGACGATCCTCGAGCCCTCGAGCGGAAACACCGGGATCAGCCTGGCGATGATCGGTGCCCGACTGGGTCACCCTGTACGGATCGTGATGCCCGACAACACCACGCCCGAGCGCACGCAGCTGCTCGGTGCCCTTGGCGCGGAGATCGTCTACTCCCCGGGGGCCGGTGGGAGCAACGGCGCGATCCGTTTGGCGCAGGAGCAGGTCGTAGCGGATCCGGATCTCTTCATGCCGATGCAGTACGCCAACCAGGCCAATCCGCGGGTGCACGAGGAGACCACCGGGCCGGAGATCCTGGCCGATGTTCCGGATCTCGACGTCTTCGTCGCCGGGCTTGGGACCGGCGGGACCCTGACCGGGGTGGGGCGATACCTGAAGGCGAAGCGGACCGATCTCCGCGTGATCGCCGCGGAGCCACTC
>VBGQ01000191.1 GCA_005882055.1 Chloroflexota bacterium | reverse complement strand
CGAGAGCGGATTGCCGTTGAAGGTGCCCAGGTGCGCCACCCGAGTCGCGCCTCCGGGTATCGTCGAATGCTCCACGCCGACGCCCGGCGCTTCGAGCTCGGGGACGCGCTCGATGACGTTCATCACCTCGGCACGGCCGACGAACGCGCCGATGGGCACGCCCCCGCCGATGCTCTTGGCCAGGCAGGCGATGTCCGGCTGAACGTTGAAGTACTCGGTCGCGCCCCCGTAGGCGAGCACGACGCCGGTCTTGACCTCGTCGAAGATCAGCACCGCCCCGTGCGCCGTGGCGAGCTCCCGCACGCGCTCGAGGAAGCCCGGCTTGGGCGGCACCACGCCGATGTTGAACTGGACTGGCTCGATGATGATCGCGGCGATCTCGCCGCGGTGATCCTCCAGGATCCCCTCGAGGATCTCTGGCTCGTTGAACGGGGCAACGACCGTCTCGGCCAGCCGGCTGGCCGGCATGCCGGCGGTGGCCGGCACCGAATCGGGGGCTTCTGGCCGGCCCATCGACTCGCGGGGCGGCTGGATGCTGATCAGCACGTCGTCGTGATGACCGTGATAGCCGCCCTCGAACTTCAGGATCTTCTCGCGGCCGGTGAACCCTCGGGCGACGCGGATGGCGTCCATGGTTGCCTCGGTGCCCGAGTTGCTGAAGCGCACGAGGTCGGCCCCGAACCTGCGCTGGAGCTCTTCGGCGACGAGGATGCCGTCCTCCACCGGGAAGGTGTAGCAGGTGCCGTTCGCCACGCGGCGCTGGAGCGCCTCCGCCAGGAGCGGGTGCGAGTGGCCGGCGGCGAGCACCCCGAACGCCATGTCGAAGTCGATGTACTCGTTGCCATCCACGTCCCAGATGCGCGAGCCGCGGGCATCGGTCATGAACAGCGGGTAGGGGTCGTACGACTGGAATGAGCTCGCCACTCCAAGCGGCATGGCGCGGCGGGCGCGCGCATGCAGCTCCGCAGAGCGAGGCGTGCGCGATCGGTACTCCGCCTCCTCACGCTCCTGGACCTGCCTGAGCCGGTCTCGGTCCACGCCGCGCTGCTCGGCCATGGTCACCATCTCCCTTACCTGGTCCCCCACCGATAGCTCTCCTTGACGAAGCGCAGCTCCACCATGGTCTCGGTGGAGTTGATCCCGTCGATACGCGCGATCTTGTCGGTGAGGACCCGCAGCAGGTGATCGTTGTCCTCGCAGACCACTTCGCAGATGAGGTCGTAGCGCCCGGCGGTGACGACGACATAGGTCACTTCGTCGAGGTCAGCGAGGTGGTCGGAGATCTCCTCGATGCGGCCGGCATCGATCTTGAGGCCGATGAAGGCAGGCTGTTGGAAGCCCATGGCGAGCGGATCGGTGACGCCCACGACCTGGACGATGCCGCGTGCGATGAGTCGCTCAGCGCGCTGGCGCACGGTCGCCTCGGGCACGCGCAGCTCACGACCGATCTGGGCGTAGGGCCGGCGGCCGTCGAGCTGCAGCGCCTTGATGATGGCCTTGTCCAGCTCGTCGAGGGCAGGTCGTCGCGGCGTAGGGACGGCACGGATCGCCATGGGGGAATCGTATCGGAATGCTGGACTGAGGGTCAACTTTCCGTGGACTGCTGGCGCCGATCGCACGGATTCCGCGAGAAGGTGCGGAATCGGTGGGGCGTCGCTGACCTCCCTCACTGGCGGGCGCCAGCCTGCAGCGCCCACGCTCCGGTGGCCTCCGCCAGGAGCTCCGCCACGTCGCGGACCGGGACATCGGTGCGACCCAGGTCGCTGGTCCCGTCGCGGAGCATGATCAGGCAGAAGGGACAGGCCGTGGCGATCGCGTCGGGGGAGAGCGCCAGTGCCTGTTCGGTGCGGCGATGGTTGATGCGCTGACCCTCGCGCTCCTCCATCCACATCCGCGCTCCCCCCGCCCCGCAGCACATGCCACGCCGGTGGTGGAGGTCCATCTCGACGACGGAGGCGCCCGGAACCGCGTCAACCACGCGGCGGCCCGGCTCGTACACGTCGTTGTAGCGGCCCAGGTAGCAGGCATCGTGGTAGGCGACCGCAGCCGGGTTGGGGCGGCTCGCCCTGAGGCGGCCGTCCGCCACCAAGCGGTCCAGGAGCTGGGTGTGGTGCAGGACATCGATGCCCGCCAGGCCCAGTTGCGGGTACTCGTTGCGGATCGTGTTGAAGCAGTGTGGGCAGCTGGCCACGACGGTCCCAATCCCGTGCGTCTCGTGCGCCGCGGTGAGGGTGGCGACGTTCTCCTGCGCCAGCATCTGGTACAGGTATTCGTTCCCCGCTCTCCGCGCCGGATCGCCGCTGCACGTCTCGCGTGGCCCGAGCACCGCGAAGGGAACCTCCGCCTGGGCGAGGAGCTGCGCCATCGCGCGCACGACCTTGCGGTTGCGCTCGTCGAAGGCGCCCGCGCAGCCAACCCAGTAGAGCACGCCTCCCTCCATGCCGGCGAACGCGTCGCTTTTGGTCCTGCTCACCGCGCCGTCACCATCGAGGACCGACACCTCCAGCCCCTTCGCCCAGTCGAGGCGGGCGCTGCGAGGCTGACCCCACGGATTGCCGGCGGACTCCATGTTGCGGAAGGCGGTGTTCAGCTCCTTGGGGAAGCGGCTCTCTTCGAGCACCAGGTTGCGGCGTATCTCCACGATCGAGTCGACATGCTCGATGAGCACCGGGCAGCCTTCCACGCACCAGCCGCAGGTGGTGCATTGCCAGACCGCCTCCTCGGGGATGGCATTGTCAACCAGCGGCAGGCTCAGTGCCTCAGTTGCGCGGTCGCGTGCCAGCTGCAGGGAGGCGTCTGACGCCTCGACCCCGGTCGCGACGCCGCCACGGGCCGCGCGCTGCGACGAGGCGGCCGCGGAGAGCGCCGTCTCGGCGGCCACGATCTGATCGCGGAGTCCCTCCATGAAGTGCTTTGGGGAGAGCGTCTTGCCGGTCATCGACGCCGGGCAGAACTCCATGCAGCGCCCGCACTCCGTGCAGGAGAGCGGGTCGAGCAGGTGGCGCCAGGTGAGGTCCTTCAGCGACTTCGCGCCAAAGACCACCTCCTGGCCGGCCGGGGCCTCCGCCTCGAGGTCCATGAGCCGCAGCGCGCCGCGAGGCTCGAGGTTGCGGAAGTAGACGTTGGGCTCGCTGGTGAAGATGTGCAGGTGCTTGCTGTACGGGAGGTACGTCAGGAAGGCGAGCACCACCAGGATGTGCGCCCAGGCGAACACGCCAAAGCCGATGGTGGCCGTCTGCGATCCGAGCGGCTCCAGCAGAAGCGAGAGCGGACCCGCCAGCGCCGCGAACGGTCGGGCACCCAGGGAGGGGGCGGCAGCGAAACGGAATGCATCACCGAACACCTCGGTGACGACCACGATCCCGATCAGCGCCAGGATCACGAACGCGTCGCGCGACAGCGCCAGGCGCGGGGGCCGCCGGACGATGCGCCGCATGCCGGCGTACGCGATCGCGATGATGATCAGCCCGATGAGCAGGTTGGCGACCGCCGTGACCGCGTCCCAGAGCAGGCCGCCGAGCGGCCAGCCGATGATCGCCTCGACTAGGCCGTTGGACAGGTAGTTGCCGGTCGTCGCCAGGAGCACCAGGAAGCCCCAGAAGATGAACGCGTGCGCCAGGCCAGGACCCAGGTCGTTGAGCAGCCGCCGCTGGGCGATGACGTAGATCAGCACCCCCTTGATGCGCTCGAGTGGCCGGTCGCTACGGCGCAGCGGGCGGCCGGCACGCAGTACGCGCAGGTGGAGGCTCAGCCGCCTCCAGAACAGAAACAGCGCCAGGGCCGCGGGGACGATGACCAGCGGATAGAGCGGGACGGTGGGCGACATGCGCGGCCATCCTAGCCGCGCGAGCCGGCGGCGAAGGGCCGGAACTCCACGAGCTTCCGCGGGGCGGCGGTGAGCTAGTGGTCGCCTCCGGCGAGCTGGTCGACCGCGTGTCGCAGGATCGGGAGGATCGCTGCGAGGGACTCGAGCGCACCCGTGGGCGACCCGGGCAGGTTGACGATCAGGGTTCGGCCGCGCGCCGCGGCGATGCCCCGCGAGAGGGCCGCCATGGGCGTCGTCTGCATGCCCGAGGCTCGCATCAGCTCCGCGATGCCGGGCAGAGGGCCTCGGCGATGGCGTCCTCGTCGTCGGGCACTCCCGCGGCCGTGGGGTCCACGTCCCAGCCGGCACCGCGCAGCGCCCCGACCAGGGCGGGACCGCTCGTGTCATCGCGCTCTCCGGCGGCCGACCGATTCGAGCAGGTGATCACCGCTGCCTCATGCCCGGGCGCCGAGGGCTCCGATTCGCTGAGAGGCGCCTCGGCGGGCGGGTCCTCCCGTCTCCAGCTGCCGCTTCGGCCGCCCTCCTTGCTGAGCAGCTCGATGCGCTCGATGACGACGTCGCGCTGAAGCGCCTTGGCCATGTCGTAGAGCGTCAGGGCCGCGACGCTCGCGGCCGTGAGCGCCTCCATCTCGACCCCGGTCCGGGCCGTCGCAGCAACCTCGGCAGTGATCCGGACGGTTCCTTCCCCGCGGTAGGCATCCAGCTCGATGTCCACGCGGTCGAGGGGGATGGGATGGCAGAGAGGAATCAGGTCGGGAGTACGCTTGGCGGCGGCGATCCCCGCGAGCCGCGCGGTGACGAAGGCATCTCCCTTGGGCCCTCCGGCATCCATGAGGGTCTCCAGCACGTCGACGTCGAAGCGAACGGTGGCGGCCGCGCGCGCCACGCGCGCGCTGACCCGCTTGGTGGAGACGTCCACCATCCGAGGCGCTCCCTCCGCTCCAAGATGGCTGATCCGCCGCTTCACGACAGCTCCCCCACGATGATCGCCTCGTAGGATCGGCCCGGGTCAGCAGCCTCTTCGCCTTCCGGCACGACCAGCAACGCGTTCGCCTCCGCGAGCGGACGAAGCTGCGCGGACCCCTGGCCCCCCGCCGATCGAGCAATCATCTCCCCCGCCTCCAGCCGCGCGGTGACGCGGAGGAATGCTCGTCTCGATGGATCCTTTGCCATGCGCTCGGTAGGTCGAGCGAACAAGCGCGGCCGGCCATCACCGGCCAGGCCGAGCATGGCGCGGATCAGTGGCCGCACGAACAGCTCGAAGGTGACGAGGGCGCTGACCGGGTTCCCCGGCAGGCCGATCACCAGCGTCCCTCCCAGCTCACCAACCGCGAGCGGCTTTCCGGGCTGCACGGCAATGCGCCAGAAGTCCAGGCCTCCCGCTTGCTCAAGCACCTCCCGCACGTGGTCGTGGCGGCCAACGCTCACGCCCCCGGACGAGACGACCAGGTCAAAGCCCGCTCCGGCTCGCAATGCTTCCTCGACCCCGGCACGCGTGTCCGCCACGCGCCCGAGGTGGTGCGCAGCGCCGCCGGCTTCCGCAACGGCAGCCGCCAGCGCAATGGCGTTGCTGTCGTAGATCTGGCCGGATCGCAGCTGCTGCCCGGGCTCGACCAGCTCGTCGCCCGTGGACAGGATGGCCACCGTGGGGCGCCTGCGGACGCGCACCCGGTCCAACCCAAACGACGCCAGCACCGCGATGGCCGCCGGTCCAAGCACGCCGCGGAGACTCACCTCCGTACCCGCGGACGTGTCGCTGCCCGCCAGCCGCACGAAGGCTCCGGTCGGCGCGAGTGGCACCTCCACACTTCCGTCGGACTCGTGCGCATCCTCGAGGGCCACCACCGCGTCGGCTCCGGGAGGGATCGGAGCGCCGGTCATGATGCGAACCGCCTCACCTGCGGAGGTCGCGGGAAGGCCGTCCATGCCGGCCGTCACCTCGGCGACGACCCGGAGGCGCCCCGGCGTATCGGCGGACCGCAGTGCGAAGCCATCCATGGCGCTGTTCGCGAACGGCGGGACGTCGAGCGGCGCTACGACCCGCGGGTCCGCAAGGACGCGGCCGGTCGCATCCCCCAGCGGCACCTCCTCGTCGGCCGTGGGCCGTGCCCGCGCAAGGAGGCGCTCCAGGGCATCCTCGAGCGTCAGCATCGGTCCCGCGATCAGACCCCCAGGCGCAGCCGGGTCTCGATCAACCGGCTGATGCCGCGCCGGGTGAGCAGGCCGACGATGCGACGTCCCTCACCCACCACCGGCAGCTGGCCGACGCCACGCGTCTGGATCAGCTGCAGGGCAGACTCGACGTCGTCATCGGGCCCCACCGTGGCCAGGTCGCCAAAGCGGGTCATGATGTCGGTTACCCGCGCGCCCTCCCAGTCCTCGCGCGGGACGCGGCGGACGTCTGCGAGCGTCACGATCCCCGCCAGGCCACCGTCGTCATGGCGCACCAGGAAGGTGCGATGCTCGCCGTGCAGCATCCGCTCGTGGATCAGGTCCGACACCGACTCATTCGGCGAGACGGAGGCAGGATCGGCCTCCATCACGTCACGGACGTGAACGCCGTGCAGCGTCCGCTCGACCCCAATCTGCACGATGGCGGACTCGGCAGCGTTCGACAGGAAGTAGCCGATCAGGCCCAGCCAGATGCCGGCCACCAGCCCGCCAGGCCGAAAGGCGAGCAGGACGCCAATCGCGATGATCGCGTAACCGACCATCTGCCCCACCGCGGCCGCGTTGCGAGTCGCCGCGTATCGGTCGCCCCGAATGCGCCACAGGATGGCCCGCAGGATCCTGCCGCCATCCATGGGGAAGCCCGGGATCAGGTTGAAGAGGCCAAGGCTCAGGTTGATGATCGCGAGCCAGCCCAGGAGCGCGCTGAGCTGTGGCTGCGGCACGCCCAGGTCGATCAGGAGCAGGAGCCCGCCAATCAACAGGCTGCTGATCGGTCCCGCGGCAGCGATCAACGCCTCGTCGCGCGGCTTCTTTGGCTCGCTCTCCATCTGAGCCGCGCCACCGAAGATGAACAAGGTGATCGTGGTGGTGCGCACGCCAAGGCGGCGGGCTACCAGCGCGTGCGACAGCTCGTGCGCGAGCACGGACGCAAAGAAGAGGATCGCCGTGATCGCCCCGACCAGCCAATAGAGCTCTGTCCCCCATCCCGGGGACTGGGCTGGAAACTGGATCTCCGCCAGGGAGTAGG
>VBGQ01000190.1 GCA_005882055.1 Chloroflexota bacterium | reverse complement strand
GCAGGTCATGTTCATCATCGGTCGGATGGCGATCACGTCGGCGCCGTCCACCTCGATGACCACCGGGCGCTTCACGATCGCCTCCATCGAGAGGATCGCCACCTCGGGTGCGTTGATGATAGGCATGGAGGTCACCGAGCCGAACCAGCCCGTGTTGTTCACCGTAAAGGTGCCGCCCTGGATGTCTTCGAGGCGAAGCTTGTTGGCGCGCGCCCGAGCCGCGAGATCCTGCACCTGGCGGTTGACCCCGCTGATCGAGAGCTGGTCCGCGTTGTGGATGACCGGAACCAGGAGCCCGTTGTCGACGGCCACAGCGATTCCCACGTTCATGGCCTGCTTCAGGATCACCCGGTCCTCGGCAAATTGGCTGTTGACCGCGGGATGCTGTCGCAACGTTTCAGTGACGGCCTTGATGACGACCGCCACGTAGCTGATGCCGATGCCCTCTCGTGCCTTGTAGGCGGCGGTGTTCGCCTCCCGCCAGCGCACGACGTTGCCCATGTCGACCTCGACCACGGTGTAGGCGTGGGGCACCGTCTGCTTGACGCGCGTCATCTTGGCGGCGATCCCCTTGCGCATCTGCGAGAGGGGGATCTCGGTGTCGCCGCCGCTCGGCGCCGGGATTGGCGTGGGCGCGAAGCTGGGCGCGGCAGCAGGCTGTGGAACGGATGGCTGAGCCGATGGCGCCCCCGGGGCGGGCTCCTGGACCGATGGCTGGGCTTGCGCCTCCGCGACACCCGCGGCCGGCGCCTGCGCAGCCGACGGCTGGGATTCACGGCTTGCGACGAAGGCGAGGACGTCGTCCCGTGTGACGCGTCCGGCCGCCCCGCTGCCGCGGATCTGGCCGATGTCCACGTTGTGCTCGCGGACCAGGCGGCGCACCGCTGGTGTCATGCGCGTCGAGCCATCGGAGGCGGCAACGCTGGCCGCGGTCGCCGTCTCTGGCTGGGCAGCCTGTGCGGCCGGAGCCGGGGTTGGGGCTGGGGCGGACGCCTCGGCTGGTGGCTGCGCCGGCTGGGGAGCCATGGCAGCGGGAGCTTCAGCCTGATCCTGTGATGCCGGCTCCGCGCGCGGCGCGGGTTCGGCCTGGGCCTGCGGTGCCTCCGCCTCGGCGGCCTGGGCCGGCTCCTCCGCCGTCGCGGCTGGTGCCTCGGCCGCGGGCGCATCGGTCTGTCCGGCGCCGTCGCCCGCCTCGATTTCGGCAAGCGGCGTCCCGACCTTCACGGTCTGCCCATCCCCGACGATGATCTTGGTGATCGTCCCGGCCACCTCGGCGGGCACTTCGGCGTTGACCTTGTCGGTCACCACCTCGAAGAGCGGGTCGTACTGCTCGACCGTGTCGCCCTCTTTCACCAGCCAGCGCTCGATCGTGCCCTCGGTCACCGACTCACCGAGCTGCGGCATCTTGATGGTGGTTGCCATGCGCTCCTCGTCCCTCGTGCTGCCGTTGAGCCTAGCCGATCAGTACGCGGCGAGCGTTTGCGCCGCCTCGACGATCTTGGCCGGGCTGAGCATGAACCAGTCCTCGAGGTTGTGGTGGTACGGCACGCCCGGCACGTCCGGGCCGGCGAGCCGGGTCACCGGCCCATCCAGGTGCTCGAATCCCTGCTCGGCGATCGCCGCCGCCACCTCGGCCCCAAAGCCGCCAAACCGGTTGGCCTCGTGCACGACCAGCGCCTTGCCCGTCTTGGCGACCGACGCCAGCACGGTCTCCATGTCGAGCGGCCGCAGCGTGCGCAGGTCCACGACCTCCGCCTGCACGCCGTGCTCGCTGGCCAGCGCCTCGGCCGCCTCGAGCGCGCAGAAGCGCATGTAGCCGTAGCAGAAGATCGACAGGTCGCTTCCTTCGCGCGCAACGGCGGCCTTCCCGATCTCCGCTACCTGCTCGCCGTCGGGCACCTCCTCCTTGAAGAGCCGGTACGTCTTCTTGTGCTCGAAGAAGAGGACCGGATCCGGATCGCGGATCGACGCCTTGAGGAGCGCCTTGGCATCGGCGGGGGTCCCCGGCGCGACGATCTTGAGTCCCACCGTGCTGGTGAAGTACGCCTCGTTGCTCTGGCTGTGGTACAGGGCGCCGTGCACGCCGCCGCCGTACGGCATGCGGATAACCATCGGTACCCCAAAGGTGCCGTTCGACCGATAGCGCATGCGGCTGATCTCGGAGACGATCTGGTTGAAAGCGGGGTACACGAAGTCCGCGAACTGCATCTCGGCGATGGGTCGCAGGCCGTAGATCGCCGCCCCAGCCGCCGCTCCGGCGATCAGTCCCTCGCTGAGGGGCGTGTCGAGGACGCGCTTGTCACCGTACTTGGCCCACAGGCCATCGGTCGCACCAAAGACGCCGCCCTTGCGACCGACGTCCTCGCCCATGATCATCACCCGCTCGTCGCGCTCCATCTCCTCGTCCATGGCGGAGCGGATCGCCTCGAGGATGTTCAGCTCGGCCATGTCAGTGCCCCTCCTCCGCGTACACGAAGCGGCCTGCGGTCGCGGGGTCCGGATCCGGTCGCGCCTCTGCCCGTTTCGAGGCCTCGTTGACCTCCTGCTTGACCTCGGCGCGCAGCCGCTCGTCGACCTCGTCGGTGAGCACACCGAGCGTGCGCAGCTCATTGGCAAAGAGGCCCCTCGGGTCGTGCTGCTTGAGTGATTCGACCTCCGCCGGATCTCGATAGCGCCGTTGGTCGTCGTCGGAGGAGTGGCTCGTCAGGCGCACCACGCGCGCCTCGATCAGCGTCGCCCCGCCGCCGGTCCGAGCGCGCTCGTGCGCTTCCTTGCCCGCGGCATAGCACGCGAGGACGTCTCCACCGTCGACGGTGATGCCCGGGAACCCGTAGCCCTTGGCGCGGGCGGCGACGGAGAGTCCGCCAACCTGCTTCTCGAGCGGCACGCTGATGGCGTAGCCGTTGTTCTCGCAGACGAAGATGACCGGGAGCTTGTGCACGCCCGCGAAGTTCATCGCTTCGTGCACCTCGCCCTGGTTGGCGGTGCCCTCGCCGAAATACGTGATTGCTACGACGTCCTCGCCGCGCACCCAGGCCCCCATGGCAATGCCCACCGCGTGCAGGACCTGGGTGCCCACGGGTGAGCTGACGCTGACGATGTTGTACGGCGCGCCGCCGTAGTGGCCGGGCATCTGGCGGCCGGCGGAGCTGACGTCATCGGCCTTGGCCAGGTGGGCGGTGATGATGTCCTCAGCGGTCATCCCGAAGGTCATCGTGGCGGCGATGGACCGATAGAAGGGCGCCATCCAGTCCTGGTTCCGGCGCATGGGCCAGGTGGTGCCGACCTGCGCTCCTTCGTGGCCCTGGCCCGAGATGATGAAGGCGATCTTCCCGGCGCGCTGCATCAGCCACATGCGCTCGTCGACGGCGCGGGCAAGCAGCATCTGCCGGTACATCGCCAGCACCTCGTCATCGGACAGCCCCAGCTCCCGATGTCGCGGGTTTGCCGCCAGCTTGGCGTTCATGCCTCGTTCGCCTCCAGGTTCACACGTGGATCGCCGCGCCGTCGACCGCCAGGGCGGCCTCGGCGAGGACTTCGGTCAGGGTCGGGTGGGCATGGACGCTCATCGCGATCTCGCCCGTCGTGGCCTCCACCAGCCGCGCCAGCGTCGGCTCGGCCAGGAGGTCGCCGGCGTGCGGACCGATGAGGTGCGCGCCCAGGAGCTCGCCAGTCTCTGCATCGGCCACCATCTTCGCAAACCCATCGATCTCGCCCACGATCGTGGCCTTGCCCAGGGCCCGGAAGGGGAAGCTGCCGACCTTCACGTTGCGCCCCTTGTCGCGCGCCTCCTCTTCGGTGTAGCCCAGCGACGCGATCTGCGGGCGGCAGAAGGTGACCCGCGGCATGAGGTCCATGCGGATCGGCTCCGGATCGTGGCCGGCTATCGTCTCGACCGCGACCACCGACTCGTGGCTGGCCACATGTGCAAGCGCGTACCCCGGGATGATGTCGCCGATTGCGTACAGGTGGGGCGCGCCGGTCCGCAGGTGGTCGTCGACGATCACGTAGCCGCGGTCGACCTTGACGCCTTCGATCTTCTCGAGACCGATGTCCTCAGTGAGCGGCCGCCGTCCGACGGCGACCAGGATCAGCTCGCTGCCGGCCTCGGTGCGCTTGTCTCCCTCCCGTGCACCGATCGTGAAGGTCAGGCCGCTTTCAGTGCGCTTGATCGTCTCCGGGTCGATGGTCGAGGCGGCGTGAATGGTGATCCCGCGCTTGCGGAAGACGCGCGCCAACTCCTTGCTGACCTCCAGGTCCTCGAGCGGCACGACCCGATCCAGGAACTCGACGAGGGTCACCTC
>VBGQ01000189.1 GCA_005882055.1 Chloroflexota bacterium | reverse complement strand
ATGCCCTGCACCTGGCCGCCGGACTGCCACCCGCCGAGCGGTACCGATGCCATGCTGCCAATCATCTGGTCGGGCGCCGGAGGCTCGACGCCGAGCGCCCGGCAGATCAGGTCGCGTGCAGCGAGTGCCAGCTCGTGGTTGCGCGCGCGCAGTGCGGCCCATCCCCCGGGCAGCAGCGAGGCTCCGAAGCGCAGCGCGTTTGGCACCGAGAGGTACGCGGACGGGTCCACCGTGCCCGTCCAATCGAACTCCAGGCGAAACCGCGAGCGGTCCTCGCGGGGCGAGTTGGCGCCATGGCTGATGGCAAACGGCCGCACCTGATCCTGCCGGTCGCGGCGCACCCACAGGAAGCCGGCGCCCTTGGGAGCGCACACCCATTTGTGGAGGTTGCCGGTGTAGTACGCGGCGTTGAGCGCCTCGATCTGGAGGTCGAGCATGCCCGGTGCATGGGCGCCGTCGACGAGCGTGTCGATGCCGCGAGCCGCGAGCTCCTGCACCAGGCGCTGCACCGGAAAGATGAGCGCGGTTGGGCTCGTGACGTGGTCGAGGAGCGCCAGCCGCGTGCGCGGCGAGATCGCGCCCACGACGGCGCCGACCACCTCGTCGGGATCGCGGATGGGGAAGGGAACCGTTGCAATCACCACGCGCGCGCCCGTCCGCTCGGCGACCCATTCGAGCGCGTTCTTGGCGGCGTTGTAGGCGTGGTCGGTGGTCAGCAGCTCCTCGCCGGGCTGCAACGCCAGGGACCGCAGGACGCTGTTGAAGCCGGCCGTTGCGTTTGGCAGGAACGCCAAGTCGTCCGGGTCCGCCCCCAGAAAGGCGGCCAATTCGGCTCGCGCCGCGTCAAGCTCAGTTTCGACGTCGCGCGCCAGGAATCGAACCGGCTCGGCCTCCATGCGATCGCGCCAGGCCCGCTGGGCGGCCAGGACCACCCGCGGCGTGGCGCCAAAGGAACCATGGTTCAGGAAGTCGACGCCAGGCTCCAGCATCCAGTGTCCGGCCATGGGCGAGGGCATCGGCCCGGTATCGTAGACCGATGTCCACGCCTCTCGCGACGGATCGTCCCGACGCGGTCGTCTTCGACCTGGACGGCACCCTGGTCGACACCGTCGAGCACCGCATTCAGGCGTGGATGCGCGCGTTCGAAGAAGCCGGCATCCCGGCCACCCGTGAGGAGGTCAGCCCCCTCATCGGCGCCGATGGCAAGCAGGTCGCGCGGCAGATCGCAGAACGCGCCGGCCTGAGCATGGATGAGAGCGCAGTCGAAGCGATCGACCAGCGCTCGGGCGAGATCTTCCAGGCGCTGAACGTCGACCCTCGGCCGCTTCCAGGGGCCCGCGAGGTCGCCGACGCGCTCGATCGTGCGGGGGTCGCCTGGGCGATCGGCACATCGAGCCGCCGTGCGCAGGTCCGGTCATCGGTCGATGCGCTTCGTCTCGACCATGAGCCAACCATCGTCGACGGCAGCCACGTCAAGCACGCCAAGCCGGCTCCGGACCTGTTGCTGCTGGCTGCCGATCAGCTCAGTGTCGATCCCTACCGGACCTGGTATGTGGGCGACAGCACCTTCGACATGCGAGCCGCCGTTGCCGCGGGGATGCATCCCATTGGCGTCAGTACCGGCTCCGCGGACGCCGAGGCGCTCCGAAGGGCCGGCGCTGCCGAGGTGATCGAGTCATTGCGCGAGCTGGAAGGGCGAGTCAGACGGTGGGCTGGTTCACCGGCGCCGGAGGCGTGACCCCAAAGGCGTTGTAGACCTCGCGATAGTGGAGCTCGGCCTCCGCACCGCTCAGGCTCTCCTGATACGGCGGTGCATTGGTCACGATCTCCTTGTCCGTGTTCAGGTAGACGCCGTCGGGCGTCACGCGATCCACCGCTTCCATGGGGATCAGCCGCTGCTGCTTGCCCAGGCCCAATAGGCCGCCCCAGCTGACCACGACGAAGGGCGCCCGCAAGAGCAGCGTATCGACCAGGACATCCTCGACCGTTCCGATCTCCTCGCCGACCCGATCGTAGGCCGTGTGCCCCCTCAGATCGTCGTCGAGGTTGTCCAGATCCGCGGCGGTCAGCCCGCTGCGGCTCAGCCGATCGAGATCGCGCGCGGGCATGGTGGTAGTCATGCGAGCCTCCTCCTGTTTTCCTGCCTCCGCACCTGGAGGCGCACGATCCATGCCCGCCCGGGAGCGATACCATCCGCGCGTGCCTCTCGAGACCTATCGGAAGAAACGCGACTTCCGGAAGACGCCGGAGCCGGAGCCGGGGCTGGTCGGCGAGGGTGCCGGGCGCTTCGTGGTGGGGCGCCACCGAGCCACTCGACTGCACTACGACCTCCGGCTGGAGGTGAACGGGGTGCTCGCTAGCTGGGCCGTTCCAAAGGGTCCCACCCTCGATCCGACCGCCCGCCGGCTTGCCGCGCGCACCGAGGACCATCCCATCGAGTACCTGGAGTTCGAGGGCGTCATCCCGGGTCGCCAATACGGCGCAGGGGATGCCATCGTCTGGGACTGGGGCACGTATGAGCCTGAGGAGACCGATGATCCGGCGGCCGCGCTGGCAGCCGGCGAGCTCAAGTTCGAGCTCTTCGGCGAGAAGCTGCGCGGTCGGTTCACGCTGATCCACACCAGCGGCCGGGACAAGTACGGCCGCAAGGCCAATGGCGACACGTGGCTTCTCCTGCATAAGCGTGACGATCACGCGACATCCCGCCACGCTTCATGGCCAGTCCGCCGGGACCGGCGAGTGCGCTGAAGCTCACCGGCGCCCAGGACGCGCCGGCTCCCGATTTCATCCCACCGATGCTGGCAACGCCGGTCGACGCCACCTTCAACTCCGCGGACTGGCTCTTCGAAGTGAAGTGGGACGGCTATCGGGTCGAGTCCGTCGTCCACGACGGTAAGGCCAGGATCTGGACGCGCAATCGGAAGGACGCGGCGACGTACTTCCCCGATCTGGCGGGTCCCGCCCCCTGGATCCAGGCCAGCGACGCGGTGGTCGATGGCGAAGTAGTCGCACTCGACGAGCAGGAGCGTCCGTCGTTCAGCCGCCTGCAGGAGCGGACCGGGCTGCGTGGGCTGGAGATCGCCACCGGTCGGCGACGACCGGATGCCAAGCCGCTCTCTCGTGAGGAGCGCGCGGCGATCCCGCTGGTGTACTGGGCCTTCGACCTCCTCTACCTCGACGGGCAATCTCTCCTGAATGTCCCGCTCGAGGAGCGCAAGACTCTCCTGCGCAGCGTCCTCAAACCGCACCCGATGGTCCATTTCGCACCCCACGTCGAGAGCGACGGGGAGGCGTTCCTGGAGGCGGCCCGGCAGCAGGAGCTGGAGGGGATCGTCGCCAAGCGCAGGGACAGCGTCTACGAGCCCGGGCGGCGATCCCGCGCCTGGCTGAAGATCAAGCTGCGGCGCGAGCAAGAGCTGGTGGTGATCGGCTGGCTCGAGGGAGAGGGGACTCACAAGGACCTGGGCTCGCTGGTCGTGTCGGTGAACGTGGATGGGCACCTGCACCACGCAGGCCAGGTGGGGAGCGGGATCGACACCCGAACCCGCCGCGAGCTCCTCGCGTCGCTGCGCGCCATCGAGCGCTCGGACCCACCCATCGACCCCGCACCGCGGCTTCCCCGGGTGCACTGGGTCCAGCCACGCATCGTGATCCGTGCGGAGTTCGCCGAATGGACGCGCGACGGGCTCATCCGCCAGGCGGCCTTCAAGGGGATCGAGATCGGAAAGGACCCTGCCGCGGTTGTCCGCGAGGATGCCGGGCCGGTGCGACGGGTCCTCGGCGACCGGCGCACGCCCCCTCCTGTCTCGTCGCCCGCACGTGGGGCGGGGCCACCCAAGGCCACGACGGCCTCCCGCACCGGTTCTCGGTCAGCGAAGAAGGCGACGCCGGCGGCGGGCACGGTGGACGAAGGCCCGCTGGAGGCCACGAAACAGGAGCTCGCGGCTCTCGACACCTTCGAGCAGGCCGGTGTGCTGCAGTTCGGGGGCGAGGCCGTCAGGGTCACCAACCTCGACAAGGAGCTGTTTCCCGCAGACCCGGCGCGCAAGCTGCCCGCCTTCACCAAGCGCGACCTGATTCGCCACTACGTGTCGGTCGCCCCGACATTGGTGCCTTACCTTCGCGATCGCGGCGTGACCGTCCTGCGCCTGCCGAATGGCGTGGGCAGGCCAGGCTTCTGGCAGAAGGACCTTCCCGGTCACGCGCCACCCTTTGTCCAACGCTGGACCTTCCACCATTCGCACGAAGGCCCCAAGATCTATCCCGTCGTGGATCGCGTCGCGACCCTTGCCTGGCTGGCCCAGGAGGGCGCCGTGGAGCTGCACCCCTGGACGTCGCCGGGGGACCACCCCGATCAACCGAGCTATGCGCTGATCGACATCGATCCGGGGGTGGAGACGACGTGGGATGAGGTGCTCGTCCTGGCGCGGCTCTTTCGGAACATTTGAGGAGACCCGCGACTGGGTGGAGGGGCTTTCGCGCGCGGTAGGCGGCATGGTTCCGGACCTGGTGAGCTGGGAGTGGTCGAAGTCTGCCCGGCGTGGGCGCGCTCGACTGGACTTCACCCAGAACGCGTCCATCAAGACGCTCGTGGCGCCGTACAGCGTGCGGGCCGCGCCGGGGGCTCCGGTATCGACGCCAATCCGATGGGAGGAGCTTGACGACCCCAAGCTTCGCCCGGATCGGTGGACGATCCGAACGCTGCCTGCCCGACTCAAGGAGGTCGGGGATCTCTTCGCTCCGGCACTGAGCCGAACGCAGGAGCTCCCGGAGCTGAGCTGAGGCCGGGCAGCAGCACGCGCCGGCTCGTCACCAATCGCTTGGGACACGCCGACGCGTGAGATTTTCTGGAAGACGACGCCCGGGGGCGCCATCGGTCTAGAGCGGCCAGCCGCTCCCGTTGGTGACCCGGCGCATACGTTGGCTCCTTGAACAAACATCAGTCCCAGGGCTGGGACTGCTCGCGCCAGTCACGTTCGCGGCCGGAGGTCCTCGCCACAATGACCCGTGGGTACCTGCTCCGTGGCGCGGCGCGGTACTTTCGGTGCATCGAGCGGTCAAGTCACGCTTGCCATGCCATGTACACTTCCCGCCATGCCCCGCACGAGCGCTGCAGCGCGCCCATCCGCCCACGACGCAGCGCTCGCTCAGCGGATCGGGGAGCGCATCCGCGAAGCTCGCCGCCGCGGGGGGCTGACCCAGCAGCAGCTGGCGGGCGATCGGTACACCAAGGCCTACGTCAGCGCGCTTGAGACGGGAATCGCGCGACCCTCGATGGTTGCGCTCACCTACCTGTCGCAGCGCCTGGGGTTGCCGCCGAGCCATTTCCTCGACGAGCCGCACCCGGCATGGAGCCGGCTCGAGGTGGACATGCACCTGGCGGCCGGGGAATGGCAGGCCGCGGCCGACGGCTACCGCACGCTGCTCCAGGACCAGCTCGACGAGCCCGGACGTGCCGAGCTGCTGCGAGGCCTGGCCGAGTCAGAGGCGCGCATGGACCACGGCCGCGAGGCAATCGCTGCCGCGTCGGAGGCGGCCCGCATCTTCGGAGCCCTCCAGCGACCTGCGGACGAGGCGCTCTCCCGGTACTGGCTCGCGTACGGGCTGTATGAATCCGACAACGAAGCCGATGCGCGAAGCCTGCTGACCGCGCTGTTGGAGCGCGTGCGGGGTGGCCTCGCGGTCGAGCCCGATTTCGAGCTGCGCCTGTTGATGGCACTGGCGGCGGTCGAGTCGCGCTCCGGGGAGCATGCCCGATCGCTCAGCTATCTCGAGGCAGCACGAGGGATGGCCGCCGACCTGGACGATCGGCGCCGCGCCACCTTCCTGTTCAGCCTCGCGGTGAGCTATCGCGAGACGGGGGACCTCGAGGCGGCGATCCGCAGCGGAACACAAGGGCTCGCCCTCTACCGCGCGTCCGGCGCTGATCTGGAAAGCGCGGGCATTGAGAACGACCTGGCGCTCGCGTACCTCGCCGCGGGGAGCGTGGAACGAGCACGCGAGATGGCCGGTCAGGCCCGTGAGCAGTCCGAGCGTCTCGGGGATGATCGCCTGCTGTCGGCGATCCTCGAGACGGAAGCGCAGATCGCCCTGGCCGCCGGTGACCGCGAGGCGGCTCCTGCGTGACGCGGGGGAGGCAGCCGCAGCGGAGCAGGCCTTCGGCGAGGCGGCGACCCTCGCTCGAGAGAGCGGGTCGCCGAGCCGTATTCGCGAGGTCCTTCGCGAGTGGGCGGATCTCCGTGCCGACGCCGGGGACCATCGAGGAGCGTACGAGCTGACCAGCGAGGCGCTGTCAGTCAATTGAGTATTGACAGGTGCGGTTCGGGGCCCTTAGGCTGAGCCGCAACCCGGTTGGGTGGGCACACGTCGCGGGGGGCGGCGACCCGACCGTGGGATGACGGGGGAGAGGGATCGGAGAGCGGGCACTTCTCCGATCCCTTCCGTTTTCTCCCAGCGGCGCTGGCCCACCGGGCCCGACCTGTAGCATTCGGACCGTGACGCGCCGCCTCTTCATCTTCGATGAGCCGGATCGGTTCCTCGCCGGAGCCATCGGTCAACCGGGCAGCCGAGCCTTCTACCTCCAGGCTCGCCAGGGAAAGGCGGTCATCACCGTCGGCCTGGAGAAGACTCAGGTTGGTGCGCTCGCACAGCGCATCGCGGAGCTGCTGATGGCCGTCGGCGAGGCGCCGACGACCTCTGCAGGATCGGATGCGGGCGATCCCAGCGTAGAACCGATGGTCGAGGTCTTCCGAGTGGGGGTGCTCGCCCTTGGCTGGGACCCCGACTCCGCTTCGCTCCTGGTCGAAGCGCGGCCCATCAACGAGGATGGTGACTACCCCGAGGTCGCCGACGAGGAACCAGACGGCCCGGACCTCCTGCGCGTTCGGCTCACTGCCGCACATGCCGGGAGGTTCGCCACTTCCGCAGCGGCGCTCGTCCAGGCCGGACGGCCTGCGTGTCCGTTCTGCGGCGAGCCGCTGGATCCCAGTGGCCACTTCTGCGTCCGGATGAACGGCCATCCCAACTGAGCGGTTTGCCTCATGCCTCTCGTGACGCCGTGAGCTACGACGCGATCGTGATCGGTCTGGGCGGCATGGGGAGCGCGACCGCCGCACACCTCGCTCGCCGGGGATGGCGCGTCCTAGGGCTCGAACAGTACGACCTCCTGCACGAGCAGGGCTCGTCGCACGGCCTGACCCGCATCATCCGGCTCGCCTATCACGAGGACCCCTCGTATGTTCCCCTGCTGCGCCGTGCCTATGAGCTGTGGCACGCACTGGAGGCGGACGTTCGCGAGCGACTCCTGATCACCACGGGTAGCCTCGAGGGCGGACCGGAGGACGGCCCGATGTTTCGCGGGGCCCTGCAGGCCGCGCAGCTCCACGATCTCCCGCACGAGGTGCTCGACGCATTCCACGTCGAGAAGCGCTTTCCGGCCTACCGTGGCCTCCCGCCCGAGACGCGCGTCGTCTACCAACCGGACGGCGGCTTCCTGCTCGCGGAGCGCTCGATCCTGGCGCACGTCAACGTCGCGCTGCGGTACGGCGCCGCTTTGCGCTTCCGGCAGCGGGTGCGCGGCTGGCGAGCGACCGGTGAAGGTTTTGAGGTCGAGACAGAGTCGGGGTCGGAGCAAGCCGATCGCCTCGTCATCTGTGCCGGCGCATGGGCGCGGGGCCTCGTCCCATCCCTGGATCGGCTCGCGGTGCCGGAACGCCAGGTGCTTGCCTGGCTGCAGCCGGGCCGCCCGGAGCTCTTCGCGCCAGAAGCGTTTCCCGTCTTCGTGCTCGATGTCGAGGAGGGAAGCTTCTATGGCTTCCCGATCCACGATGTCCCTGGCTTCAAGTTCGGGAAGTTCCATCACTTGCGAGAGCCCATTGACCCCGATGATCCGGATCGTTCGGTCCGCCCGGACGATGAAGCGCTCCTTCGTGGGTTTGCCGAGCGCTACTTCCCGGATGGAGCGGGTCCGACGCTGATGCTCAAGGCGTGCATGTTCGTGAACTCGCCGGACGAGCACTTCATCATCGACACCCTTCCGGGGATGCCGGGAGTCTCCGTCGCCGCCGGATTCAGCGGTCACGGCTACAAGTTCTGCAGCGTGGTGGGCGAGATCATGGCCGATCTCGCCATGCACGGATCCACCCGGCACGACATCGGTCTCTTCCGTCTCGGTCGCTTCGCCTCCTGAATGCGAACGGGCTCGAAGGCCCTCCCGCAAGTACTGCCCGAGTACTGCATCAGACCCCACCTGGGCGGTTAGGGAGAGCGGGCCGCAAGCACGGCCCGCGCCGGAGGTACTAGTTCGTCATAGGCAAGTCGGGCCAGGACGGGGATCCTACCGCCGTCGATCCGCACGAACTGGAACCAAACCGATGCACCAACTCCGCCGCCCACACTCGCTGAGTCCGACGCGCCGAGCACTGCTTGGCGCAGGCGTGGCGACCCTTGCCATCTCGCTGGCACTCTCCATCGCTCCGGCTTGGGCGAAGAGCGGCAACAGCGGGACGGTGAAGCTGCGCGACGCCGCCACCACGGAGCTGGTGTCGGATACGGCGAACGATCCTCACGTGTGCGCCTTCTCGATCGTGTTCGACTACAGCGCGCCCACCGAGGGGACGTGGCGGATCCTGAGCTGGCCCCCGACCGGAGATGGCAGCCAGGTCGCCAGCGGCACCTGGCAGACCGTCGGCGGCAGCGACGAGACCGATGTCCTCACGCTCGATGCAGGCCACTATCGGCTGGAGTATCAGGCGAGCGATGCGTCGAACTCGAGCAACAAGACGTTCTGGGTCAAGGACGGGTGCGAAGGCACCGGCGGAGCGACTGGCGGCAATGACCAGCCTGGCGACACGGGCGGAAATGACCAGCCCGGCGACACGGGCGGAAATGACCAGCCCGGCGACACCGGCGACCAGGGCCAGGATCAGCAGGGCGACACCGGCGACCAGGGCCAGGATCAACAGGGCGACACCGGCAGCAACGAGCAGCCCGGCGACTCCGGCGACCAGACCGGTGGTGAAGGCGACGTGCAGGGCACGACGGGCGGCGACCAGGGCGGATCGACGTCTGGCGACGGCCAAGGGACTTCGCAGCAGCCATCTGACTCCGGTAGCCACGATGGCGGCACACAGGGCGTGACGTCGCCCGCTGGTGGCGCGGGAAACCCAGCCCTCCCCGACACGTCAACGACTCCCGCGGCAGTGCTGAGTCCACTCTTCGCAGCGTTGGGCCTGCTGATGGTCATCGGCGCCCATCCATTTATCCGTCGGACGGCGCTCGCGGATCGCGCCTGACGGAAGGGGAGTCCTGCCCCTCCCCTCCGGACGCCGGCCCCAGTGCCCGGGGCCGGCGTCCTCCTATCTGCGACTGAGGCCCGCCCGCGCACGACGCGCAGGGCGGGCTCAGTTGCGCTGTGCGACATCGGTCCCACAATGGCGTCATGCAGAAGATCCAGAAGCCCGACGCCGAATGGCGCCACGAGCTATCCCCCGAGCAGTACCACGTCCTTCGCGAGAAGGGCACCGAGCGCGCGTTCACCGGCATCTATTGGGACGAGCACACGCCCGGGCTGTACCGATGTGCGGCCTGTGGCAACCCACTCTTCAAGAGCGACACGAAGTTCGACTCCGGTACCGGCTGGCCCAGCTTCACCAGTCCAATCGATGACGGAAGCGTGGACACTGACACGGATCGGTCCTTCTTCATGAGCCGTACCGAGGTCCACTGCTCGGCGTGCGGCGGCCACCTGGGGCACGTTTTTCCGGACGGGCCCCGGCCCACCGGCCTGCGCTACTGCGTCAACTCTGCGTCGTTGACGCTGGAGCCCGCAGCAGAGCCGATGGAACAGGTCTAGCGCCGCCACCACCAACCTGCGCCATCTCCACGAAGCGGCACAAGGCATTGGCCAGCCGCATCTGAAATGGAGTGTGGACACGGACCTTGAGGAGCTCCGGTGAGCCGACGATCACCGCCAGGCACCTCCCGCGCGAGGTCGCGACGTTGAGGCGGTTGAGCGAATAGAGGAACTCCATTGACCGAGGGAGCTCGTCCTGCGACGAGCTCGCCAGTGAGTAGAGGACGACCGCCGCCTCCTGGCCCTGGAGCTTGTCGACGGTGCCCACTCGCGGGGCCCCGGGCAGGTGAGGAGCCCGAGCGGCAATCGGCGCCAGCCGCTCGGCCAGGAGCTCGACCTGTGCGTTGTACGGCGCCAGAACGAGAATTGCAGCTGGGCTGAGCGGCTGGGGAGTGCCTCCTCGTCGCTTGAGTTGCGATTCCAACGATGGACCACGCCTCGCCAGCGCACGCCGGTTCCGGTGAGGTCGCCCGCCGCATGCAACGACTGCCGCGCCGTCTCCGGTGCCGGGGCCAGCTTGCCCTCGTAAAACGCTTGACTGGTGAAGGCGTTGACGTCGGGGTGCAGCCGGTGGGTCTGAGGCAGGAAGAGACCGCGCCGCGGATCGATGACCGCGCCTCCGTCGAGGACGAACTCCAGCGAAGAGACATCCACTCCGTCGGGATGCGCACCCTTCTTCACTTGCGATAGCTGCTGCGGGTCTCCCAGGAGGACCACGTTGCGGGCGGCGCGCGAGACGGCGACGACGTTGGCGAGTGACATCTGTCCCGCCTCGTCGACGAAGATCGTGTCGACGGCGCTTTCGAGCTCCGTGCGCGCCCACAGCCAGGCGGTCCCGGCGGCCACGTCGACGTCCCGATTCCTCACGAGGCGAATGACCTCCTCATTCGTCTCGACCGCCTCGTAGCGCCAGCTCATCTGGACGGTCTCGTCGTTCTCGATCTTTCGCACGGCCCGCACCGGCAGCCCCTGTCGCTGGGCGTGGTCGAGCACGGTATCGAGCAGGTTGGTGAGCGCCCGATGGGTGAACGCGGTGATCGCCACCTGACGGCCCGCTCGAACGAGCTCGAGGATCATCTCCGCTCCCAGGTAGGTCTTCCCTGCGCCCGGCGGGCCCTGGACCGGCAGGACCGTGTCATCGAGCTGCCGAACCAGGCGCAGCGCCGTGCCCTCAACGGGTGTGCCGGGCGGCACCAGGTCCGTGCCGTCCGCCTGGCCTGCTCGAGGTGGCCGGCGAAGCAGGAAGTCGCGAGCGGCGCGGTACGGCCCCGGTCCCTCCACGCCGTTGTCGCGTACCCATTCGCCGATCCGCTCGAGGGCATCCTTCTGGGCCTTGGCGTTGATCGGCTGCGACGGGATCAGCGAGGTTGGATGCGGCCTCGGATGGCGAAGGCCCCATTGCAGGTCCAGGGTGCCGTGCAGGGCGTCGAGCGCCATCACCTTCCCGGCTGACATCTGGGTCGCCGGATCCGCCACTTCGTCACCGGCCTTCAACCGGTAGGACTGTTCCGGGTCAAACCGGTAGCGGTGGCGAACCGACTGCTTGGGGCGGTCGACCTCCCCGACCCAGATGAGCTGACCGATCGCCTCCTCGTCCTCGACCAGCTGCGCATCTGACTTGCTGCAACGGTCGAAGAAGGCCCACCAGTCCACCTTCTCCTCGCGCCGATGCCACTCCAGCAGGTTTCCGAGCAGCCACCGGGCCTGGAGGTCGGGATCCGCCAGCCGCTGCTCCGGCACCAGCGGAACGCGTTCGAGGAGGCTCGCCGCCAGCTCGGCGATGCGTCTATCGCGCTCGGAGAGCTCCTGCTCGAGCTCGTCCGTCGGGGAGGGCCGTTCGATGGGGTGACCCGCGCGCTCCTCGAGGTCGCTTCGCCTCGCCTCGAGCCAATCTCGCAGCTCGGCGTTGGAACGGCAGTCGTCGCGGTTGTACGCGGCGATCTCGTCGAGGATCGCGCTGTTCGCTGTTCCGGTGCTGCTTGATCGGATGTATTCCTCATAGCGGACGATGCTCGACCCGGCGTCACGCAAGGCGACCTCGCGGCCCAGGCCGTACAGCGGCTCCAGCTTCTTGATGGAATAGCTCGGCGTCCCGATGCGCAGTCCCTGGCGCACTACCTTGTAGAGATCGACGAAGAGCCCTCCGCGCAGCATGCTGTCCACTTCGCGCTCCCGCGTCGCGTGCCGGGTCGAGAGCATTCCCATCCGGGCGCGCTCATAGGCGGCGTAGTGGTAGACGTGGATCCCGGGCCGGTGACGCCATCGGTCCATCACGAAGTCCACGAACTGCTCGAAGGCCACCTTCTCCTCCGCCCGGTTGTGCGCCCACCAGGTGCGGAAGAGTGGTTCGTTGTGGGCGTCGCGGTGCGCCGGATCCCAAACGCCGAACAGGTACTCGAGGCCGTCCTCCTCTGCAAACGGATCGCCCTCGATGTCGAAGAAGAGATCCCCGGGCGACGGCAGCGGAAGCGACTGCAGTCCCAGGTTCGCCTGCGGAGGGAGGAACTCGAAGAAGGGAGCGTCCCGGCCGCGCGACCGATGCTGGAGGCTGGCCTGTTCGCGGAGTCCTGCCATGGCGGCCACCGAGATGCCATCGACGGCCGGCGGTGGGTCCACCAGCAACGCGAGCTGCGTAAGCGTGTCGATACCTGCGGCCTCCATCCGTTTGACCTGGTCGCTGCGCATGCCGGCCACCTGGCTCAGATGGTCCGCCTCCACGCGCAGGGCCGCGCAGTACGCGTCCCAGCGGCATACGCCGCAGTGGGCGACCGGGGGCGGGACCACTGCGAGCGGGAATTGCGGTTGCCCGTCGCTCGCCACGTGCGCCAGGAAGCGGCTCTTCACGCTTCGGAAGTAGGCGAGGTAGTCGCTGAGCCGATGGCTGTCGATGCGGTGCCCGCTCCCGCCCAAGGCTACATGCATGCGCTCCGGCATGCGCCCCTGGACGCCAGCTACGAGCTCGGAGTAGACGCACATCTGCAGGAGCGCTCCGCCCTTGGTACGACGGGCCAGCTTGGTATCGACGACCTCGTAGTGGTGCGCACCCAGCAGGCTTTCGCCGTCGACCCGCACGAGGAAATCGACGTAGCCAAGCCAGACGCCGTCGAAGAGCGTCGCCTGGTAGATCACGTCCGCACCCGTATGCATCAGCGACTGAGTTCTCGCCGCGTCCCGCTCGATACGCTCCTGGTGGGTCGCGTCACCGCCGGCGTCGGCCGCGATGCGCCCGTCGACGATCTCGTGACCGAGCTCGCGGAGATAGGCGAGGAAGCGCTGCTCGTGCTCCAGTCCGCGTTCCTGGAGAACGGCGAGCTCAGGATCCTCCCGAGACGGCCGCTCGACGGCACCCTCGAGCGCCGCGCGCTCGAGCACAGTCAGGTGCTCGCACTCGAGAAACCCGACGAGGTCGGTTGCCGAAAAGACGATGCGTCCGTCTTCCAGGCGCTGCATCAGTGCGTTTCCGCCATGGAGGCAAGCCTAGCCGTCCATGCGACAGCTCGACTGTCGTGAGCGGCGTTGGGATAACAGCGCCGGCTTTCAGAGTCTGTTCAGACAGGGCGGCCACGCTCCCGGGGGATGAGTAGGCGAATCGGCGCGGCCGCGGCATGCCCGCCCCGTCTGCGATAGTCGATCCATGCACGTGCTTGTCGTCGAGGATGACGCTCGGCTTCGCCGGCTCCTCGGCCGGCTGCTGAGCGTCGACCGCCACGTCGTGGAGGAAGCGCCTGACGCGCGGACTGCGCTCGAGCTGGCCCGCATGGCTGACGGCCTCGACGCGATCATCCTGGACATCGGCCTGCCGGACCGGTCGGGCCTCGAGGTCGCCAAGGAGCTGCGTGGGCACGGCTCATCGGTCCCGATCCTGATGCTCACGGCGCGCGACGCGATCGACGATCGCGTGCGAGGGCTCGATTCAGGAGCCGATGACTACCTGGTCAAGCCGTTCGCCTACGAGGAGCTCTCGGCGCGGCTTCGTGCGCTTGGCCGTCGGGGCCGCAATGGGGCGCGACGGACGCCCAGGCTCATCAACGGACCGATCACGCTGGACGATGCGATGCGGGAGGTGACCGTTGAGGGCCGCCCGATCTCCCTGTCGCCACGAGAGTTCTCGTTGCTCGAATGCTTCCTTCGCCATCCGGGGCAGGCGCTAACGCGCGACCAGCTGCTCGACGCGGCCTGGCCGTACGGGGTGGCGGTGACGCCGAACACAGTCGATGCCTACGTGCACCTGCTGCGCGAGAAGCTCGGGCCCGCCGGGAGCGCCCGGATCCGGACCGAGCGGGGCGTTGGGTACCGACTCCTCGCGCCTGAGCGGCACACCGCTCCTGAGCGCGGAGACGCGCGGACGGATGGTGTCGGAAGGTGAGCCGTCTGCGATTGCGAGCGCTGTGGCCGGCGCCTGTCCTCCAGGATTCCGCGACGGCGGGGGACGTTCGGTTGCTGCGTGGGGTCCGATGGCGCCTCGTAGCCTGGAGCGGCGCGATCACGCTCGCGATCCTGCTTGTCCTCGGCGTCGCCATCTACGCGACTACCGCCGCGAATCTCGCGCGGTCCACCGAGGCGGCGCTCGAGACGCGCGCCAACCAGATCGACGACGTCCTGCACCGTCCCAGCTTCCCGGGGCCGGGGCCGGACCTGTACCGCACTATCGGTCTGGCCATTGGCGGGCCGGCCTCCGGCACGATTGGCGTGATCGTCACGCCCCAGGACG
>VBGQ01000188.1 GCA_005882055.1 Chloroflexota bacterium | reverse complement strand
CACGGTGGAGGAGGCGTCGTCGCTGCGGCAGCGCATCTTCTGGTGGGCAGCCGGCCTCGGAAAGCGCACCTACGCGAACCACCTCGAAGGGCGGGCCGACTCCCCTTGGCTCAAGCTGCAGCTGCGGGTCGCCGACGCGCTCGTCTTCGGGCGCATCCGGGCTCGCACTGGTGGCCGCGTGCGCTATTTCGTGTCCGGATCTGCGCCGCTCTCGCGCGAGATCGGGGAATTCTTCTACGCGATGGGCATGCTCGTACTGGAGGGGTACGGGTTGACCGAGACGGCGCCGTTCGTGTCGATCAACCGCCCGGGCGACTTCGTGTTCGGGACCGTGGGCCGGCCGGCGCCGGGCACCGAGGTGATGATCGACGGCGAGACGGGGGAGATCCTGGTCCGCGGCCCGCAGGTGATGCGCGGCTACATCAACGACCCGGCCGAGACGGCGCGAGCGATCGATCCGGCGGGCTGGTTCCACACCGGCGACATCGGCGAGCTCGACGAGATCGGGCGCATCAAGATCACCGACCGGCTCAAGAACATCATCGTGCTGGCCAATGGCAAGAACGTGAGCCCCGCGCCCATGGAAGCCGCGCTCTCCACATCCAAGTACGTGGCCCAGGCAATCATCCTGGGTGACCGTCAGCCGTACACCGGCGTGCTGATTGCGCCGGACTTCGACGAGCTGCGGGGTTGGGCGCGCGCGAATGGCCTCATTGACGCCGCGCCCGAGGCGCTGATCGAGGGGAAGGCGGTCCACAAGCTGATCGACCACGAGGTGCGCACCAAGCTCGAGGACTTCGCGATCTTCGAGCGCCCGCGGCGGGTTGCCCTGTTGCCGCGCCTGCTCACCGAGGAGGAGGGGGAGCTGACGCCGTCCATGAAGGTCAAGCTCCGCGTGGTCAAGGACCGATGGGCTGGCAAGGTCGCCGAGCTGTTCCAAGACGCGGTTCCGGACTAGGCCGCCTCCCTCGCGGGACCGGCGGCCCGCAAGCAGAGATTCAGTGCGCTCTGGCGTCCATCTCGAGTGCGAGCGTGTGGAGTGCGTTCCCGGTGTAGTTGAATTGGAACACGGCCAGCAGGACGTTGTTCACTCGCCAGAGGTAGACACCGACATTTCGCAGACCGGCAAATGGTGCTGACCCGCTGTATGACAGGCTCTCGTCGCCGAGCCCCGGGACCTCGCCCGTACGTTCAAGGCTCCATCCGTGTGTTGACTTCACGTCGAGCGTGGTAGTGAGGAAGTCGAACCCGCGCTGCGCATCAGCGGCCGTGTCGAACAGTGCGGACGACGTCTGATAGCCACCTTCCCCGCTGTGGGCCGTCATTCTCGCGTCGATGAAGCCCGTCTGCGGGAATCCATCGGTACCCTCCGGAAGCAGAACGCCAAGGGCTTGAAGACCGGTCACGGCCGGCAACGGGCTGCCGGTGTTCAGATCAACTTCGGTGGGGGGAAGGATCCTTGATAGATCTGCAACCACGATGAGGCGAGGCGTCGAACTGGGCTCTGCGGGTGGAGCGAAGCGGCTGCTGCCGAGGACCTGGTAGGCGACGATGGCAAGCAGAACTACAGCGGCAGCGCTCAGGACCGTCATCGCCGGCGTGACCTTCATGAGAGTTCCTTTCAGCGACGCCTGCCAGACGCCGCGCTGGGCGGTGCGCTCCACGTCCTCGATAGCGGCCCACACGTAGCGCTCCGGTGCCTGATCGGCTCCGTCGTCAAGCCAGTGCCTGAGGACCTGATCGAAAGCCCGTTCGCGGTTCATGCGGTACGGCCCTCCCGGGTGGTTGGCCGCGAGTCTGCGTCGATGGCCGAGCGCAGCGCGCGCTTCGCGTAGTGCAGCCGGGACCGTACGGTGCCGATCGGCACCTGCAGGACCTCGGCAATCTGGGGCAAGGACATGTCGCGGTAGTACTGGAGGACGATCGCGGCGCGCTGCTCGGTAGTCAGCGTTCGGAAAGCTCGATCGAGCTGTTCACGATTCACGATCGCTAGCGCCGGATCCGCCGCGATCGCGTCCGCGGCGAGCAAGTGGAGCGTGCGAGGCTGCCGATTCTGTCGCCGAAGTTGATCCTGGCACGCTCGCAGCAGGACCCGGTAAGCCCAAGCCTCGAATCGATCCGGATCGCGGAGTGACGGAAGATCTCGCCAAATGCGAAGGAGCGTGACCTGCAGTGCGTCGCCGGCCGCGTCGAAGTCGCGCAGGATCCGGTGCGCAACTGCGAACAGGTGGTCGCTCAGCTCGAAGGCGAGGCGGGTGAACGCCTCACGATCGCCTAGCTTGGCCTGCTCCACCATTGAGCGTTCCAACGCTCCCTCCCGTCAGTAAAGTCCAAACGGCTCCACCCGCACGGTATGGCGTCGCTGACTGCCTAATCGGTTCGATCCGCCCTCGGGCGTAGGATGAAGTCATGAGCGACGTCTACATCCTGTCCGCTGCGCGGACGCCAATCGGCAAGTTCCTGGGCGGACTCTCGACCACACCGGCCACCCACCTCGGCGCCACCGCGATCCGCGCCGCGGTCCAGCGCGCCGGCATCGCTCCTGAGCACGTCGACGAGGTGATCATGGGCCAGGTCATCCAGGCCGGCGCTGGACAGGCCCCCGCCCGTCAGGCGGCTCTGCGAGCCGGACTCCCTGACTCGGTCGGCGCGACCACCATCAACAAGGTCTGCGGCTCGGGCCTGAAGGCCGTGATGATGGGCGCCGCTGCGATTCGTGCCGGCGACGCGGACCTGATCGTGGCCGGCGGCATGGAGAACATGAACCTCGGCCCGTACCTGCTCCCCGGAGCTCGCGCCGGCTATCGGCTCGGCAACGCTGAGCTGGTGGACTCGACCGTCCATGACGGGCTGTGGTGCGCGATCTGTGACGTGCACATGGGGATGCACGCCGAGCGCGTCGCCGACAAGCACGACGTCACGCGAGACGCGCAGGACGCGTTCGCCCTCCGCTCCCACGAGCGCGCGGTGGCAGCCATGGATGCGGGTCGCTTCCGCGACGAGATCGTGCCGGTGGAGGTCGCCGGCAAGAAGGGACCGACCACCGTCGACACCGACGAGAACCCGCGTCCGGACACATCCGCAGAAGCCCTTGCAAAGCTGAAGCCCGCCTTCAAGACCGATGGCGGCACGGTCACCGCCGGCAATGCGCCCGGCATCACGGACGGGGCAGCCGCCGTGGTGATCGCCTCCGACCAGGCGCTCGAGCGCGAGTCGGCGCAGCCGTTGGCGCGCATCACGGCCTACGCCCAGGCGGACGTCGCTCCCGAGTGGCTCTTCGAGGCGCCGATCACCGGCGTGCGCCGCCTGGTCGAGAAGGTCGGTGGGACGGTCAACGACTTCGACCTGATCGAGATCAACGAGGCGTTTGCGGCGCAGGTCCTTGCCGACGGCAACGAGCTGGGGTTCGACTGGGACAAGGTCAATGTCAACGGCGGCGCCATCGCCCTCGGCCACCCCATCGGTGCCTCTGGAGCTCGGGTGCTGACGACGCTGCTCTACGAGCTGCGGCGACGCGGCGGCGGGAAGGGCCTCGCCACGCTCTGCCTGGGTGGTGGCGGCGCGGTGGCGATGGCGATCGAAACCGTCTGAGGGCGAGCCGCTCCTATAATCCGTTCCACGCGCCCCGCCAGCCTCCGCCATGTCGGCGTGCAGAGGCGCGGGGTTGGTAGGAGGCCCCGTCCAGCATCCATGGCCAGCCAGCGTCAGGTTGCGGAGGCTCCGAACATCTGGGCAGTCGCCCAGCAGCAGTTCGATCAAGCCGCCGAGAAGCTCGACCTCGATGACGGACTCCGTCGCGTCCTCCGGGTCCCCAAACGGGAGCTCACCGTCAACTTCCCGGTGACGATGGAGGACGGGCACGTCGAGGTCTTCACCGGGTACCGCGTGCAGCACAACCTCGCGCGGGGACCCGCCAAGGGTGGCATCCGCTACCACCAGGACGTGACGCTCGACGAGGTGCGCGCCCTCGCCATGTGGATGACCTGGAAGTGCGCCTGCGTGAACATCCCGTACGGCGGCGGCAAGGGCGGCGTCATCGTCGATCCCAAGAAGCTCACCATCCGCGAGCTGGAGGGGCTGACCCGTCGCTTCACGACCGAGATCAGCCCGCTCATCGGTCCGGACCGGGACATCCCCGCTCCCGACGTGAACACCAACGCGCAGACGATGGCCTGGATGATGGACACCTTCTCGATGCACGAGGGCTACACGATCTCGGGTGTCGTGACCGGCAAGCCGATCGCCATCGGTGGGTCGCTGGGTC
>VBGQ01000187.1 GCA_005882055.1 Chloroflexota bacterium | reverse complement strand
GCGTTCCATCCGGAGGCCACCTCCGTGGACGTCCTGCCGGAGGACGCTCCTCGGCTGTCGATGAGCGCGCTGGGAGACGGCTTCTGGGCGGCGCTGCTGCCAGGCGTCGAGCCACCCGTCGCGTACCGGCTGCGCTTCACGTTCGCGCGCGGTGCCAGCTGGGAGCGCGACGACCCGTACCGCTTCCCGCCGACGATCGAGGAGCTGGACCTCCACCTGATCGCCGACGGGAGCCACGAGCGTCTATACGACGTGCTGGGGGCACACTCACGCACCGTCGAGGGGACGAGCGGCGTGGCCTTTGCCGTCTGGGCCCCGAACGCTCGCAGCGTGCGCCTGGTCGGTGACTGCAGTCGCTGGGACGGCCGGCTCTCCCCGATGCGCAAGCTCGGCTCGGGGGTCTGGGAGCTCTTCGTCCCCGAGGTGGTGGAGGGCGAGCTCTACAAGTTCGAGGTGCTCGGCCAGGAGGGCACGGTGCAGCTCAAGGCGGATCCGCTCTCGTTCGCCATGCAGGTCCGGCCCGAGACCGCCTCACGAGTGTGGGAGACGGGCGGTTTCGAGTGGAGCGACGGGATCTGGATGGCGGAACGAGCGGCTCGGGAACCGCTTCGGTCGGCGATGGCCATCTACGAGGTGCACCTCGGATCGTGGCGCCGCCATGCCGACGGCAGCTGGCTTGGGTACCGCGAGGCGGCTGAGCAGCTGGCGACCCATTGCCGGCAATTGGGGTTCACGCACGTCGAGTTCCTGCCGCTCGCCGAGCACCCGTTCGACGGCTCGTGGGGCTACCAGGTGACGGGCTACTACGCGCCCACCGCGCGCTTCGGGACCCCCACCGACTTCGCGGCCATGGTCGATATCCTGCACAACGCGGGGATCGGGGTGATCCTCGACTGGGTCCCCGCGCACTTCCCGGCCGATGACTTCGCGTTGCGCCGCTTCGACGGGACCGCGCTCTACGAGCATCCCGACCCCAAGCGCGGACTGCACCCGGACTGGGGAACCCTGATCTTCGACTATGGCCGACCCGAGGTCCGCAACTTCCTCGTGGCCAACGCTATCTTCTGGCTGGATCGGTACCACGTCGACGGGCTGCGAGTCGACGCGGTCGCCTCGATGCTCTACCTCGATTACTCGCGGAAGAAGGGTGAGTGGACGCCCAACCAATTCGGTGGCAACGAGAACCTGGAGGCGATCGCATTCCTGCGCGAGGTCAACGAGCGCGCCTACCGGCTCTTTCCGGGTGTCGTGACCATCGCCGAGGAATCGACCGCCTTCCCGGGCGTCTCGCGGCCCACCTACCTGGGCGGCCTGGGGTTCGGCTTCAAATGGGACATGGGCTGGATGCACGACACGCTCGACTACTTCCACCACGAGCCCATCCACCGTCGCTACCACCACGATCGACTCACCTTCCGCGGCCTCTACCTGCACACCGAGCACTACGTCCTGCCCCTCTCCCACGACGAGGTGGTATACGGCAAGGGCTCGCTGTTCGGGAAGATGCCCGGCGACGAATGGCGCCGTTTCGCCAACCTGCGCAGCCTGATCGCCTACCAGTACACGCAGCCGGGCCGAAAGCTGCTCTTCATGGGCTCCGAGCTGGCGCAGGCCTCCGAGTGGAACCATGACGCCAGCTTGCCATGGGAGACCGCCAATGAGCCGATGCGGGCTGCCTTCCTGCACTACATGGCCGACCTCGGAGCTCTATATCGCGTCAGCCCGGCGCTCTGGGCCGCCGACGAGGAACCGGAGACCTTCGCCTGGATCGACGCGGGTGACGTGGAGGGCTCAGTGGTCTCGTACGTGCGTCGCGGCGACGGCGAGGTGCTGGCGGTCGTCGCAAACCTGACGCCCGTGGCGCGGCTCACCTACCGGCTCGGACTTCCACGGCCCGGAGGCTGGGAAGAGGTCCTCAACACGGATTCAGCGCATTACGGTGGCTCTAACGTCGGCAACCTGGGCGGCATCACCGCGGAGCCGGTCCCCCACCACGGGCAGCCGGCTTCCACGGTGCTTGCCCTCCCCCCGCTGGGGACGCTCGTGCTGCGCGCCGCCGGCTGAGCCGGCGCCGGGCGATCAGCCGGGCGGACGACGCAGCGCGGTCGCCAGCTCGGCGACGAAGGGGTCGGTCTGGAAGGTCTCAATGGGGACCGGCAGCGCGAGGGACCAGTTGGCGCGCTGCTCCGGCCCGGTGCCGGGGAGGTTCGGCCGTTCCGTGACCCGCAGCGCATCGTCGAGCGTCGCGCTGACTATGCAGGCCCGCGAGCGGGAAAGGGCGCCATACGCCGCGAGGATCGCCTCACCCGCGTTGGCGGTCAGGGGCACGCCGGCGATCTTCGCCACGCGATCCCGCCACCGGGCGAGCTGCCGGACGTCGGCGTCGATCCCCGCGGCTCGCTGGTCCTCGAGGTCGCGTCCCGTCCACGCTCCGGCGGTGGTTGGCAGGTCATGGTTGGTGATCGCTGCCAGCACACGGCGGGGATAGGCATCCGGTTGACGACGCTCGAATGGCGCGAGACGCGTCGACAGAATGCCCCGGTTGGCCAGCGCGGCGCGCACACCTCGCTCCACGGTGCCCAGGTCCTCCCCGATCACGATCGCCCGCGCGCGCACGCTCTCGATCGCCACCACCGCAAGCAGCTCGTCGTGCTGATAGCGCACGTACCCGCCCTCGGATGCCGGAGATCCAGCCGGGATGCACCACAGGCGGAAGAGACCCAGGACGTGGTCGATGCGCAGGCCACCGGCATGGCGGAGCGCGGCGCGAACGGTCGCGACGAACGGCTCGAGCCGCATTGCACGCACCCGCTCCGGGATGAAGGCCGGCAGGCCCCAGTCCTGGCCACCCAGGTTGAATGGGTCCGGTGGGGCGCCGATCGAGACGTCGGCGGCGAGAGCCGGTTGCCACTCCCAGGCGTCGAATCCGCCGGGGTCGAAACCGACCGGCAGGTCAGTGATGATCCGCGGGCCCCGAGCGGCGGCAGTGGCGAGCTGCTCGTCCGCGAGCCACTGCACCCAGCGGTGGAACGCGAGCCGCTCAGGGTGGGCGTCCGCGTAGCGCCCGACCGCGGACGAGGACGGATTTCGGTACGGCTCGGGCCAGGTCCGCCAATCGGTCCCGTGCTCCTCGCTGAGCGCGGCGAAGGCCGCCCAACCCTGCAGCGGCGCGCCCTGCGCCGCCTCGTATACGCGCAGCCGCTCGCCCGCGCCGCCGGCCAACGCTCGACCGGACCCCCAGATCGCCTCGAGCGCGGCGCGCTTGAGCTCCAGGACGGCGCGACGGTCGATCCGGCGCACGCGGTTGAGCCGCTCGCCCCGCGCAGCGAGTGGCGCGATCGCCGGCGCCACCGCATCCGCGCCGGGCACCGCCGGCACGCCAACCAGGAGCGGGTCCCGAAAACGGCGCGTGCTGGGGAAGTAGGGGCTCGCCTCGGGCGCCGGCCCCGGATTCGGGGCGCCCATGGGACTGACGATCAGCGCCCCTGACCCGATCTCGCGAGACCAGGCAGCCAGCGTTCCCAGGTCACCGAGATCACCGATCCCCCAGCTCACTTTGGATCTCGCGGCGTACAGCTGCACGGCCCATCCCCACTCCCGGTAGCGGGCAGGCAGCGCACAGCGCCGCGGCGCGACCAGCAGCAGCTGCTCGTGGCGGTCGGACCTGAGCCGGTGATACCCATACGGCAGGTCGGACGGAAGCTGAGCGAGGCGACCCAGCTGCGTCCCGTCCTCGAGCACCAACTCGCGTAGCGGCGGCATCGGATCCCCACGGTGGCGCACGACGACGGGCTCCGGTTCGCGACGCGCGCGCGGATCTCCCTCCATCGCGCCGCGTAGCGCGGCGCGCGTGCGCGCGCTGATGGTGCGCTCACGTCCGAAGGCATCGGTCCAACGGGTGGGGATCGTGCCGGGCATCTGGCGGGGGGCGCTAGATGGGTTGCTGCCGCAGGAGCAGGAAGGAACGCGGCTCGACCTGGCGGATGCTCCCTCCGGTCAGGGGGCCGGGCCGAATCTCGGGTGGGACGCTCGGGGTTGTAGTGTCGATCAGGAGCTCCCAGGTATGACCGTGGTCCGATGGGAGTCGAAAGGCCACCGCCTCTTCGTCCGCATTGAGGATGATCAGCAGGGTGTCGTCGACGATCGGCCTGCCGAGCGCGTCCGGCTCGCTGATGGCGCTGCCGGCCAGCCGCAGGCCCAGGGTTCGGACCCCCTGCGCGCCCCATTCTTCATCGGTCATCTCGCTGCCTGTCGGTCCATACCAGGTCAGGTCCTTGATGGTTGACCCGCGAATCCGCCGCCCTTGCAGGAAGCGGCGCCGAT
>VBGQ01000150.1 GCA_005882055.1 Chloroflexota bacterium | reverse complement strand
GCGGTCGGACAGGATCACGCGATGCTCACTCCGGAGTGCCCTGGCGCTGGCCCATCAGGCGATCGACTTCGCGCTTGAGGGTGTCGATGTCTTCGTACGAGTGATAGACCGATGCGAAGCGAATGTAGGCCAACTGGTCGATGTCGCGCAGCGCCTCGGTCGCCAGCCGCCCGATCTCCTTGGACGAGATCTCGGCTTCGCCGCGGGCGCGGACGGTGCTCTCGATGTCCTCGACCGCCTGCTCCACTCGCTCCAGGGTGACCGGCCGCTTCTCGAGTGCCTTGAGGAGCCCCGCCTGGAGCTTGTTGCGGTCGAACTCCTGGCGCGAGCCGTCTCGCTTCAGGACGGTCAGCCGCGCGCCTTCCGGGCGCTCGTAGGTGGTGAACCGATAGGCGCACGTCTCGCATTCGCGGCGGCGGCGGATGGTGCTGCCGGCTTCCAGGTCTCGCGAGTCAATGACGCGGGTTCCGGTCTCGTTGCAGCGTGGACAGCGCATGCAGCTTCCTCGTGGCGGGTATACCAGCAGTGGTACCAAAGGGGAGGATACCACAAGATATGGACTCGTCGAACGGACGCGGCAGGGTCCGGGAATCGCGATGTGCAGCTCACGTCTCATATCGACTTACGACGGTCTCGGCGGGCAGGAAATATGCCCCGCCAGTCGCGCCTTGTGCTCCTCGACGCACCGGCTGTCCAACGAACGAGGCTGCCGGGTCACATCCAACGGCTCGTTGGACCGTAGGCGCACCTAGCTGCACACCTCGCACCGGCATCCTCAGATTGCCGCGTGCGGCAGAAACTTGTAGATTGCAAGTTACTGATGACTAGGACTGAGCGAGCCGCCACGGAAGCGGCGGCCATGGACGCCTATTCAGAGGTCGTGACCAGGGTTGCGGACCACCTCCTGCCGCGCGTCGTGCAGGTGCGGATGGGGCGGCGGCAGAGCTCAGGCTGGCGGCCAACCGGAAGCGGTTCGGCGGTCGTCTTCACGCCAGATGGGTACCTCCTGACCGCGGCCCACGTCGTCGCGGACGCGGACAGCGGGACGGCACTCTTCACCGACGGCGCCGAGCGTCGCGTCGAGATCGTGGGTCGCGACCCACTCTCGGACCTTGCGGTCGCCAAGGTCGATGCCAGCCGGGAACGCCTGGACGCCGCGACCCTCGGAGATGCCGACCGCCTTCGCGTCGGACAGCTGGTCGTCGCGGTCGGCTCCCCGCTTGGCCTGACCGGGACCGTCACAGCCGGCGTGGTCAGCGCGCTCGGGCGCTCCCTGGCGGCCCGCGCCGGCGCCGGCACCCGAGTGGTCGAGAACGTCATCCAGACCGATGCGGCACTCAACCCCGGAAACTCCGGCGGCGCGCTGGCTGATTCGAGCGGCGAGGTGGTCGGGATCAACACCGCCGTGGCGGGGATCGGCCTTGGCCTCGCCATCCCGATCGGCGCCGGTACGCGCCGCATCGTGGCGTCGCTGCTACATGACGGACGGGTGCGACGCGCGTGGCTGGGAATCGCGGGCGCGCGGCGACCGCTCCCCGGCCGCGTCTCGCGACGCCTGGGACGTCCCGCGGGGATCGGCGTCGAGGAGGTGGTGCCCGGCAGCCCCGCCGCCGCGGCCGGCCTGCGCAGCGGCGACCTGATCCTGGACGTCGACGGTCAGGCCGTTGCCGACGCCGGCGACCTGCAGCGGCTCATGCTCGACGAGGCGATAGGCCGCGCGGTGCGCCTGCGGATCCTGCGCGTGGGTGAGGTGGTCGAGCTGCGGGCGGTCCCCGGGGAGCTCGCCGCCTAGGTCCTTCGGATCAGGCGTCCCGCTGCAGGCGGGTGTGGACGCTCAGCTCGGCGGGGCGGCCCGGCTCCCAGGCCAGCAGCACTTCGGCGACCTCCTGCATGCGCATCCGGGCATGGACGATGTTGGCGTGGCCGCGCTTCCAGTACGCGAGTGGCTCCTCGTCGTCCGGTGGGCGATGGCGCTGCCGTGTCAGCCCGCAGCCGCGCTCCGCAGTCACGATGCCACGCAGCGCCCGCTCAAGGTTGGCCTCGTAATCGAGGTGCAGGGCATGCAGCTGCTCCGGTGCCTCCATGTCGCGCATCTCGTCGGCGATCGTGTCGAGCTCGTCCTCCCCTGACGCGAGGCGGTCGACCGCCTCGTCGATGTCCACGTCGCGGCGACGGAGCGCGTCGGAGAGCTCGCCCAGCTCCTCGAGCGTCGTATCGACGCGACCGGTGTAGCCGGAAAGAACCGAGCGGTACTGCATCAGCTCCCGCGCTTGGCCGGAGAAGGTGCGGCGCTTGCCGCCAAAGATGCGCATCGGCAGCAGCGAGGCGGCCGCGACCCCGATCAGCAGCCCAAGATGCGGGCGGAACGACATCGGTCTCTCAGGCTCCCTTCCGGCGATTGATCTCATCGGTCAGCTTGGGAATGATGGCGAACAGGTCTCCGACCACGAACAGGTCCGCGAATTCACCAATCGGCGCATCCGGATCCTTGTTGATGGCCACTACATTCTCCGCCGTCTGCATACCCACCCGGTGCTGGATGGCACCGGAGATGCCGGCAGCCAGGTAGAGCGCCGGTTTTACCACCTTGCCGGTCTGACCGATCTGGAGCTGGTAGGGCACCCAGCCCGCGTCGGCGGCGGCCCGGCTGGCTCCGACGGCGCCACCCAGGGCCTCCGCCAGCTGCTGGAGCTGCGTGAATCCATCGGCGCTCCCCACACCACGGCCCCCTGCCACGATGAACTGTGCCTCCTCGAGATTGACGGCCGCCTTTCCCTCCTGGTGGGTCTCCACGATGCGGGCGGCGCCCAGCGGACCGTCGTCCGTTTCGGCGGTCTCGACCGCCGCCGTCCCCGATCCCTCCTTCGGGGTGAACGTGCCCGCCAGCACCAGCGCGACCGCGGGCGTGGGCGCGCCATCCGCGGGCTCGGAGATCGTCACCCAGGCTCCCTGCAGTGTCGAGGCCTCGACCTTCAGGCCGCCCTCCTCGAACCGGACCGCTCGCGCCGGACCAAAGGCGGGAACCCCCAGCAGGCCGACCGTCGCGGCGGCTAGGTCACGCCCGTTGGGCGTCGCGGGTGCAAGCAGAGCCACTCCCCCATCGCGCAGGGCCGAGGCGACCGCCGCGGCGTGGGTGATGGCCGGCACGGCGTGAGTGCCAAGGACGAGAACGCGCGCCGCTCCCCACGTACGGAGGGACGGCGCACCGTCGGCGGCGCCCTCGCCGTAGGCGAGCCCGACGGCCGAGCCACCGGATTGTTTGGCGAGGCTCGCGGCTCCGCTGGCCAGCTCCTGTGCCGCGTGCGACGGCGCCCCCGCTGCGAACTCGGCGAGGAAGAAGACGTCGCTCTTCGCATCGCTATTCGCATCGCTCTTCGCGTCGCTCACAGCAGCTTCCTCGCCGCCAGCCAGTCCGCGATCCGGGTTGCCGCCTCGTCCGGCGGCACGTTCTCGATGCGCTCGGTGGGTGCCTTGGTTTCCGGCGGCCGCACCTCCACGACCCGCGTCAGCGCCGCGCCACGGAGCTCGTCCGGTGAGATGCCAAGGTCGGCGAGCGACCATGTCTCGAGCGGTTTGCGCTTGGCGGCCATGATCCCCTTGAGGCTCGCGTAACGCGGCTCACCCACCTGGTCGGTGACGCTGGCCACGACCGGGAGCGGGGCCTCGATGATGTCGTAGCCCGTGGCGTTCAGCCTGCGGATGCGCGCGACCGAGCCCTCGAGCCGCAGCTCCGACCCGTACGACAGCAGCGGCAGGCCGCGGATCGCGGCGACCGCACCGGGTACCAGTGACCTCTTGGCATCGTCCGAGGCCATCCCCATCACGGCCACGTCCGGAGCGAGCTTGTTGAGCGCCGCCGCCAGCACCCGCGCGGTCGCCCACGCATCGGCTCCGGACAGGGCATCATCGGTCACCAGGTAGGCCTCGTCGCCCCCCATCGCCAGCGCCCGCCGGAGCGCTTCCGCCGCCTGCTCCGGCCCCATCCCCAGGTAGGCGACCGATTCCACGGTCCCTGCCTCCTGGAGCCGCAGCGCCTGCTCGATGGCGTACTCGTCGAGCGGATTGATCACCGACTCGGCGGAGGTTCGATCGAGCCGGAAGTCGGGCGTATAGCGCTTCTCCGCGGTGGTGGCGGGGACCTGCTTGACGCAGACGACGATCTTCACGCTCCGGCCGCGCTCCCCGCCCGGACGCGCTCGCGCACCCCTGCCCGCTGGAGGAGCTGGCGGCCAAATATAGCCGTAGCCGCCAAAGATCTGGACAGCATCGCTCGTGACGCGCATGGCGGTGTCTCCGGCAATGAGCTTCGCGGTGCTCGTCCAGTAGGGCAGGTCGGCAGCGCGTGCCTGGACGCGGGCAGCGGCCGCATAGGTCAGCTGGCGGGCGGCCTCGGTCTGGCTGGCCATGTCGGCGAGCATGAACTGGATGCCCTGGAACTCACCGATGCGCTGGCCGAACTGCTCCCGTTGCCCGGCGTAGCCGATCGCGGCGTCCAGCGCCCCCTGGGCGATCCCCACCGCCTGGGCCGCGATGCCCAGGCGCGAGCGGTCGAGCGTCTGCATCGCGATCCTGAAGCCGTCACCCTCCTCCCCGAGGCGGTTCTCCACCAGGACGCGGACGTCATCGAACTGCAGCTCGGCGGTGGGTGAGCCGCGGATGCCCAGCTTGTGCTCGAGCCTGGGGGAGGAGAAGCCGGGCGTCTCGCTCTCCACGATGAAGGTGGACATCCCCTTACGGCCACCCGCCTGCGGATCGGTCAGCGCGAAGACGGTCAGCACGTTCGCGATCGATCCATGGGTGATGAAGCGCTTGGATCCGTTCAGGACGTACGCGTCCCCATCGCGCCTCGCCCGCATCCGGTTGGCGGCCACGTCGCTGCCTGCGGCGGCCTCGGTCAGGCCAAAGGCGATCAGCCATTCCCCACTGGCCAGGCGCGGGAAGTAGCGCTGCTTCTGCTCCTCGGTGCCGGCCAGCGTGATCGGCAGCGAGCCAAGCTTCTGGACGATGGGGATCAAGCTGGTGGTGGCGTCGGCCCGCGCGATCTCCTCGGCAACGATGACCTGGCTCAACTCGTCGAGCCCCGTGCCGCCGTACTGCTCCTCGAAGCCCGTCCCCAGCAGGTCCTGCCGGGCGAGCAGCTCCTTGAGGTCCCACGGAAACTCC
>VBGQ01000149.1 GCA_005882055.1 Chloroflexota bacterium | reverse complement strand
GAGTTCGCGGATCGTCCCATGCTCGAGACGCAGCTGAAGATCGTCGCCCGGCGGATCCAAGCGCGACTGGAGCCCGGCCGGACGGCGATCCATGATCGAATCCAGGCAGAGCTGGATGCGTACTTCGCCACATCGGGGTCAGCCGCGTTCTCCGTGCCGCTGGCGCGACCCGGAACGCCGTTCCAGGAGCGCGTCTGGGATGAGCTGCTGGCCATTCCGGCGGGGGAGACGGCGAGCTACGCCGAGATCGCAGCGCGGATCGGTCGACCCTCAGCCGTGCGCGCAGTGGCTCGAGCGAACGGCATGAACCGCCTGGCGCTGGTGGTGCCGTGCCATCGGGTCATCGCCTCCGACGGGAAGCTGGCGGGATATGGAGGCGGCGTCTGGCGCAAGGCCGCGCTCCTCGACCACGAGCGTGCCGGCCTGTTGCCGGTCGCTCAGCGAGTCGGGGCGGCCTGAGCGTATGAGGCGCCAATACGCCGGGCGGCTTCGGCGAGCTGATCTGGGCTGTATCGGCTGAAGGAGAGGCGCAGGCTGGCGTCGAGGTTATCGGTCAGGGAGAAGGCGTTTCCTGGCATGAATGACACCCCGTTGGCCCGCGAGTGCTCGAGCAGGCGCGAGACCGCGTGGTCCTCCGGCAAGGTGAGCCAGAGGAAGAACCCCCCTTCGGGCCGATTGAGCTCGACGGTCTCTGGCAACGCCTCTGACAATCCGCGGACGAGAGCATCCCGCCGCTCCCGATAGGCAGACCGCAGCCGTTCGACGTGGCGGGCATAGAACCCGCCTTCGGCCAGGACCGCGACCACGAGTCCCGGGATGTGACCGATGCCGCCGCCGGAGTCCAACAGGCCGCCCTGTGCCAGGCGAGCCGTCAGGGCAGGCTCGCCTGTGAGGAACCCGAGTCGCAAGCCGGGCGCGAGGGTCTTGGAGAATGAGCCGACGCGCACCACGGATCCCGGCTCTGCAAGGCTCCACAGCGACGGGGGCGGAGGCTCGCCATAGGAGAGCTCGCGATACGCGTCGTCCTCGACGATGAGGAGGCCCCGCGACGCCGCCAGGCGCACGAGCTCGACGCGGCGATCAAGCGGCAACACGCTCCCCGTGGGGTTGTGAAAGGTCGGGATCGTGTAGAAGAGGCTTGGCCGGCGCCCCGCTCTGTGCAGCTCATCCAGGGTCCCGCTCAGCGCGTCGAGGACCGGCCCATCGGCGTCGCGTCGAATGGGCACGACCTCGAGCCCGTGGTCCCTGAGCAGCTTCACCGCGATGTGGTAGGTGGGGGACTCGACGAGCGCGACATCGCCGGGCCTGGTCGACTGAGTGATGACCATGTCGAACGCACCCGACGCGCCGGCGGTGATCACGATGGACGCCGGATCCGGCGCCCTGCCATCGACCTCGCCGAGCCGGTTGGAAAGCCACTCGATGAGCGGAGCCGGCCCCTGCGCGAATCCGTAGGCGTACAGGTCCGGTCCCCAGCGGCGAGCCGCCTCGTCCGCAGCCGTGCGCAGCTCCTCCAGCGGCAGAAGCTGGGGATCTGGGTGGCCCCACCCCAGGTCGATGACGTCCGGCCGCGCGTCGAACTGCACCAGCGGCAGCGCCAGGGCAGCCGCTACGGGATCCTCGACACCACCTGACACCGGCTCAGGCTACCTGCTCACCCGCGGCCCACGTCTCCTTGACGACGATTGACCCAATCGCCTCCGCAGCGGCCTGCGTCGGATCCTGGTCGAGGATCGCGAAATCCGCCAGCTTGCTCGGCTCTAGCGACCCGACGTAGCCGTCCACATGGCCCGCGCGCGCGGCGTCAATCGTGTACGCCTGCAGGGCACGCAGGGCATCGACGCGCAGAACGGCCCCACCGAGCGTCGTGCCGAGGACCGTTCGGCGCTCAGCCGCGGCCTGAATGGCGACGAGCGGGGCCGGCGGCGCCACCGGAGCATCCGAGGAGAGGGCGAAGCGGATCCCCGCACGCGCGAAGAGTCCGAGCGGATGGTATCGCTCGCCGACTTCTTGGCCGGCCGCTGAGAGCGCCCCGTCGCCGTAGCTCCGCATGTGCTGCGACTGCGCGATCGGGATCACGCCGAGCTTGGCCATGCGGGCGATCTGTTCGTCGGTCGGCAGCGCGCAGTGTTCGATGCGATGGCGTGCATCCGGCCGTGGGGCAGCGCTTGCGGCTTCCTCGATGGCATCCAGCACGAGACCGATGGCGGCCGCCGACAGCGCATGCGTCCCGGTCTGCAGGCCTGCGGCGTGAGCTCGGCCAAGCAGGTTCTTGTATTCGGCAGGATCGTGGTACAGGAGCCCGTGCTCATCAGGCTCTCCCGGGTACCCGTCCGGGAAATACGCCGTTCGCCCGATGAGGGTGCCATCGGCGTAGAGCTTGATAGCCGCGAATCGCAGCCATTCGTCCCCAAGGGGCGCAACCAGCCCAAGCTCAAGGACATCGTCGAGCAGGCTCGAGATGACCATCAGGTGCACGCGCATCGCCAGGCGACCCGTCTCTCGGAGGCGCAGGTAGGTCTCGAGCTCCCGTCTGGTGACCTGGGCGTCGAACACGGTCGTGATGCCGGAGCGGAGGATCGCATCCTGCGCCGTCTGTAGGTGGCCCAACAGGGCGTCCTGGGAATCGGGAACGTGGATGTTCGGTCCGTGTCGACCGATCTTGACGCCACCCGATCCCAACGCGAGATCCCAGGCGGCATCCATCAGTCGACCATCCGGCATCCCGTTGCTGTCTCGTCCGATTTCGCCGCCCGGTACGTCCGGGGTCGTGGCGTTGATGCCCGCGAGATCGAGGGCCGCGCTGCTGACCACCGCGCCGTGGCCGCTGGAATGCATCACGTACACGGCCCGACCCGGGGCCGCCCGGTCGAGGTCGGCGGCTGTGGGGTGGCGGCGTTCGGCGAGCTGGCGCTGGTCGTAGCCGTAGGCCCACAGCGGGGCTCTCGGCTCGAGCTCGGCGGCGCGGCCCGCGAGGAGCTCGATCAGCGCATCGATGGACGAGGCGCGCTGAGGGCCGACATCGGTCCAGGAGGTGGTCTGCCCGAACATCAGCGGGTGGATATGGGCATCCACGAATCCCGGGATGAGCGTACGACCGCCGAGGTCGCGCTCCTGATGACGTCTTCCCGCGACAGCGCGGCAGTCAGCCAGCGAGCCTGCGTGCAGGATGCGATCCCCGCGGACCGCAATGGCCTCGACACGCTCGGGATCGGCCATGGTCAGGATCGGTCCGCCGGCGACGACCAGAGGATCCGGATCTCGCGCTCGACCGGACTCCACCCTCAGTCCACCGCCTCGATGAACCGCCGGGTCCGCTCGTGACGAGGATTCGTGAAGAATTCCTCCGGCGGCGCGTCCTCGATGATTTCGCCGCCGTCCATCAGCAGAGCGCGGCTGGCAACACGCCGGGCGAAGCCGATCTCGTGCGTGACGACCACCATGGTCATCCCTTCGCGCGCGAGCTCCTCCATGACCGCGAGCACCTCGCCGACCAGCTCTGGATCCAGCGCGGAAGTCGGCTCGTCGAAGAGCATCACCTTGGGATTCATGACCAGGGCGCGGGCGATCGCGACGCGTTGCTGCTGGCCGCCCGACAGCTCACCGGGATAGAAGTCACGCCGAGCGGCAAGGCCCACGCGGTCAAGCATGGCACCGGCGGTGGCGCGTGCCTCCTCCTTCGAGC
>VBGQ01000148.1 GCA_005882055.1 Chloroflexota bacterium | reverse complement strand
GAACGCGAGGTCTTTGACCTCGCCGCGTACCCGGATCTCGCCTCAGCCGCCGAAGTGGCCAACTCGGCCGGCCGTCCCATCGAGGTGGTCGACATCTTCAGACGCGCGGACCTGGCAGGTGCGCACGTCGACGAGGCGATCGCGATCGGTGCGAAGGCAGTCTGGCTGCAGCTGGGCGTGATCGACGAGGCGGCTGCCCGACGCGCACGCGAAGCCGGCCTGCTGGTGGTCATGGACCGATGCCCCGCTATCGAGCTGCCCCGACTGGGGCGCGGCGAGGCCGACTGACCCCTGTTCGCTCCCCGCCGCGCGCGATATCCTCACGGAGCATGGCAAGTGACGACAAGCTCGAGCAGCTCCGGCGAGTGCCGCTCTTCGCCGGGCTTGGCCACCGAGAGCTCCAGGAGCTCGGAACACTCGCGGATGAAGTCGACGTCGCGGACGGCCGGGTCCTGACGCGGCAGGGCGACACGGGCTCAGAGTTCTTCATCGTGCTCGACGGAGCCGTCGAGGTGGACGTCAACGGCAGCGTCATCTCGACCCTCGGCAAGGGTGATTTTCTGGGCGAGATCGCACTGGTGGACGGCAAGCCGCGGACCGCGACGACTCGTGCCGTGGGACCAACCCGGCTGATGGTCGTTGGTCATCGGCAGTTTCACCAGCTGATGGACGACTTCCCGACGGTCAAGACCTGCGTGCTCGAGGCGCTCGCCGAGCGCGTTCGCCGCAACGAAACCATCCAGTAGCCCGCGCATCCGCCGCGCCCGGCCCGGGGAGGCGGCCGTGCTGCGCGAGCTTGCCCATCGGTCCAAGGCGTATTGGCCGTACAGCGCTGCCTTCCTGGAGACGGTCAGACCGATGCTGCAGCTCGACGACGATGACGTCGCCACCCATGAGGTGCACGTCCTCGAGCGCGACGGCGTGGTCCTCGGCTGGCACCGGATCACCGTTCACGGCGAGGCCGCCGAGCTGGAGGACCTCTGGCTCGAGCCGGCGCTGATTGGCAAGGGACACGGTCGCGAGCTCTTCGACCACGCCGCAACCGTGGCACGCGGGCATGGAGCGCGGGTGCTCGAGTGGGACGCCGAGCCGTTCGCGCGCGGCTTCTACGAGGCGATGGGTGGGGTGGAGGTCGGCCGCACCCCGTCGGCCGCCGCGCCGGGGAGGACATTGCCGCGCATGCGCCTGGAGCTCGTCTAGCTCACTCGCGACGCAGCCGAAGGCCAATCCTCCCGAACGGCGGACGGGGATCCGCGTACACCTTGACCTCGTGGCGGTCCGCCGCCTCCGCGGCGAGGTCCCAGAGCCGGTTCTGGGCCTCAAAGCTCACCTCGGAGAGCTGCGGCCAGCGCTTGAGCATGCGCTGCCCGATCTCGTGCACCAGGTGCTGGATCGAGAGGCTGACGAACTCGTGGAAGACGGCCCCCGCGAGATCGGCGACCTGCTCGCCGGCCACGTACCGGGCCGGGTCGTCGCCCAGGGCATCCCGTGGGTCGGCGTACCGCCAGCCAACGTCGCACCAGATGTAGAGGGGCCGATCCGGGCGCTCCGGCAGCGTGGTGTGCTCGTCGCGCGCGAAGTCGGCGAACGATGAGCCGGTGATCTTCACCAGCTGCAGGGCTGCGCGACCGCACTCGAGGTCCGCGATCTCGGTCCCGACCGCATCACCACGCTTGGTCCTCACCAGGTCGAGCGTGGCGTAAGACGCGTCGCAGCGTTCGCGCGAAAAGAGGACCTCGGACATGGCGAACGATCCGGGTTCATCTCCCGGGACCAGGGCCGGAGGAAAGGGGAGCTCGTGCCCGGAGATACCGATCGACTCCATCTGGGGGTACGTCTCCAGGAAGGCCCGTCCGATCTCGTGCAGCCAGCCCTCGAGGGTCGGAGCGCCACACACCAGCGACGCGCTCTGGATAAAGTTCTTCATGGTGTCCGTGGCGACCACCTGGCGGTTGTCGCCCTTGGTGTAGGCGTCCCAGAACGCATCGCCGCGCACGGTCACTCCGATCTCGGCTCCCATCAGCAGGTTGTCGCGCCCGCTGAAGGCAGACTCGGGGATCGGTGTGACGCCTCGTAGCGGGACGCCGTAGGTGCGGTAGACCTTGACGTCCGCCTTGCCGTAGTGGATCTCGTGCGTCACGCGAGCTCGGGCTCCTGCACCGGCTCGGCAGCAGGCTGCGCGGAGCGCATCTTCCAGAGCCGATCTGCCGCGATCCCCACGCAGTCGTCGACCGCTCGCCGCAGCTCGGCCTCGCGGTCGTTGCGAAGTCCCGACTCGATGAGGGGAATCACCTCCGCCTTTGGACGGCCGGCCACGAAGACCGTGAACCGGAAGCCAAAGATGCGTTCGTAAGCGTCGTTCAGGATGCCCAGCTCCTCCGCGACCCACGCGGGTTCCTCCGCGTTGGTCCCGTCCCTGTCGTCGCCGGTGCCCTGCTCGACACTGCTCATCGCGGAGAGCGACGCCGCGTCGGCACCGATGCGGGGATGGGCGTTGACCAATTCCACAGCATCCTCGTCTGGCAGCTCACGCGCCAGCCGCCGCGCGATGGCGACGAACCCCTCGTCGTCGCCAAAGGGCCGCGCACCAACCAGCGCCGCCACGAAACGAGGTGCGCCCTCGAAGAGCGGGGCGATCTGCGCTTGGGCCGCTTCCACGGGGAGCTGGTCGAGGTCGCGCATCTCAGGAAACTCGGTGGTTCCCGGCTGCCATGTCGCGGGGTCGAGCTCGAACTCCACGAGGTCGCGCATCGCGATCCCGTTCTCCCCGTTCACGCGCGACATCTCCGGCTTGAGCTTTCGATCACGGTCGACGGCTCCCTCGTGGACCCGGGCGACATGCATGCCCCGCCGCAGGTAGAAGCGGGTGGCGGCGAGATTGTCGTTGGTCGTCACCAGCCACAACCGTCTTGCTCCCGCCCGCCGCGCCTCGTCGACAGCGGCTGCGAGCAAAGCCGATCCTGTTCCGCGCCCGGAAGCCTGGGCATGAACCGTCAGCGCCTCCATCTCGTCGCGGTCGACGCGATAGGTCAGGAGCCCAACCGGCGATCCACCGATCTCCGCGACGAGCGCAGGCAGCTCCAGCGGATCCAGCAGCTCTCCCAGGCGCGCGGTCATCCGCGTGCCCTGATACCCGCTCAAGAGGCGGTCGGCCCAGCCCGCGTCCTCGGCGGTCATGGCGCGAACGCTCACGCCGGCCATCGCGGCGCTCAGCTGCCCCGATAGGTCGAGAGGCCGAACGGCGTCAGCAGCAGCGGCACGTGATAGCTGCGTCCCGGGTCATCGACGCGGAATCCGACCGCCATGTTCTCGAAGAAGCCGGGGTCGCGATCGGCCTCCTCGAGGTAGGCGGCCATGTCGAAGATCAGCTGATAGCTCCCAGGCAGGAGCTCGCCCTCGAGGAGGGAGGAGACGCGGCCGTCGCCATCGGTCTCCGCTTCCGCCAACAGCTCCGGCTGGCCATCCTCCCCGAGCCGGAAGAGCGCCACCGGGAAGCTCGCGGCTGGGGCACCGGTTTCCAGGTCGAGCACGTGGGTCGAGATGGTCGGGCGAGCCTTCGCCACGTTATCCTCCGCGGATGGGCCAACTGTCGATCCAGGTCGGCGACCTTCACTTTAGCGCCGGATGGGAGGCGGAGGCGCCCCACACGGTCGCTGCGCTTCGCCGCCTGCTGCCCATCGACAGCCAGCTCATCCACTGCCGCTGGAGCGGGGAGTCCACGTGGGTCCCGATGGGCGAGAAGCGCCTGGGCGTCGACTTCGAGAATCACACGAGTCATCCCGCGCCGGGGGAGATCCTCGTGTACCCCGGTGGCATCTCCGAAATGGAGATCCTCTTTCCATACGGCGCGTGCCTCTTCGCGAGCAAGGTCGGGCAGCTCGCGGGCAATCACTTCGCCACGGTCACGCCGGATGAGGGATGGCGCGAGCGGCTCCTCGAGATGGGGCGGCGCACGCTGTGGGAGGGTGCCCAAGCCATTGAGATCAACGAGGTGGACTGACCGATGGCGTGGCTGGTCCTCATCCTGGTGCTGCTCCTGGCGCTGCTGATCTTCATCAAGGTCATCCAGATCCTGTTCGGCCTGCTCGCCATTGCGATCATCCTGATCGCGTTTGTGATCCTGCGGGCGCGCTTCAACGAGTGGTGGTCCGACCGCTCGCGGCCCCGATAGCTGTCCTCCGCGGATGCCTGACGCCACGCCGTTGCTCGTCCTGGCCGGCCTTGGGGTTCTCGCCT
>VBGQ01000147.1 GCA_005882055.1 Chloroflexota bacterium | reverse complement strand
CCCGGAGAGTGTGGCGATCCCCTCTGGCGCGGCGATCAGGCTCACCTGCTTGATGCGCGCGGCACCCCAGGCCTTGAGGATGTCGACCGTGGCCGAGGATGAGCCGCCGGTTGCGAGCATGGGATCGAGGATCAGGCAGACCTGCACCGTCGCGGCATCCGGAAGCTTGTTGTAGTACTCGACCGGCTTGAGCGTACGCTCGTCCCGATAGAGGCCGATGTGCCACACCTCGGCCGATGGCATCAGCTCGAGCACCGCCTCCACCATGCCCAACCCCGCCCGCAGGACGGGAATGAGCCCGACCTTTGGCTCGACCCGCACGCCGTCCATCCGTTCGAGCGGTGTCTCGATCGCGCGGGGCTGCGTCGACAGGTCGGAGAGCGCCTCGTACCCGATCAGCCATGAGAGCTCGCGGACCAGCTCCCGGAACTGCTTGGGGTCGGTCCGCTTGTCCCGCAACAGCGAGAGCTTGTGGGCGACCAGGGGATGATCGCTGAGGTGCAGGTTGGCGTAGCGCTGCTCGAGGGCCATCGGCCGCATTCTAGGCTGGGCCTAGCGCGGGCTGGTAGGCTATGCGGTCCCTGCACGACCCACGCGCACGAGCCGTGCCCAGCCGGCGCCCCGAAGAGGAGGACTACCCAGCCATGGTCTTCGGCAAGCGTGACACCAAGCCCGACGCCCTGACGCGCGAGGATGTCGTCGGCAACCTCTATCCCGACACTCTCAGCAGCGAGGTCGACGTGACTCCTTCACCGACTGAGTTCCGCCGGGGCGACTCCGGCAATGAGAGCGTGATCGACCCGCACGCCCGCTTCAACGGGAAGTACGTCAGCGATCGCGATCTCCGCATCGAGGGCGAAGCCCAGGGCGAGATCGAGTGCCAGGGGACGCTGATCATCAGCCCCCAGGCGCGGGTCCGCTCCGCGATCAAGGCACACAACGTGATCATCAACGGCGACTACGAAGGTGACGTCGACTGCGGTGGGCGCTTCGAGGTCGGGGCCACCGGACGCGTCAAGGGCAACGTCAAGACGCAGGTGCTGGTGGTCAAGGAGGGCGCGCACTGGGAGGGAGGCGTGACCATGACCCGCGACGCCTCGCGACCTGCGCAGACCCCGCAGCCGGCACAGAAGTCGGGCGGCGCCAGTGCCCCCGGCGGCGCGTCGAGCACCAACGGCCCGTCCATCTTCAGCAAGCAGGACCGCGAGGAGCCCGTCGCGACTGAGCGCCAGGCCACCGGTCCGGGCGCCGGCCAGTAGTCCATCCCCGGCGCTCAGGGTAGGCGTCCGGCCAGCCGACCGGGGATGAGTGCGCCCCCGGTCCTGGTCGAGGCGAGGCGCGGCCAGGGCGTTGACGCCCGGCATCGTGGCTGGATTGCCGGGGTCGGCCCCAACGGCGAGCTGGCGGTCTCGATTGGCGACCCGGCGCAGCCGGTCTTCCTGCGCTCTTCGGCAAAACCGTTTCAGCTGGCGCCGTTCGTTGCCTCCGGCCGTTTCGACTCGTACGGCTTTGGATCACCCACCGAGGCGCTCGCGATCATGGCCGCGAGCCACTCGGGAGAGGACCGGCACGTGCGCACGGTCCAGACCATGCTCCGCGAGGGAGGCCTGAGCCGCGACGTCCTCCAGTGCGGCACGCATCCGCCCTTCGACGTCGAGACAGCGCAACGGCTGCTCCGCGACGCTGAGCCGCTCACCCCGTTGCGGCACAACTGCTCTGGCAAGCACGCGGGCATGGCGCTGCATGCCAAGGCCGCTGGCTGGGACATCGACACGTAGGCGTTCCGCTGCAACGGGCGGCGCTGCTGTTCGCCCGGCTCGCGGACCCGCGCCGGGTGAAGGACGCAGCGTTGCGCGAGGCGCTGGAGCGGATCCGCGACGCGATGATGGCCCATCCCGAGCTGGTGGGCGGGGAGCGGCGGCGCCTGGACACGGCCCTGATGCGCAGCGCACCGGGCGCGCTGGTCTCGAAGGGTGGCGCCGAGGGGCTCTCGTCGATCGGGATGCTGCCCGGGCGTATTCCGGGGCGGAAGGAGGCGCTGGGGCTCGTGGTAAAGATCGAGGATGGCGACGCGGCGCGTCGCGCCGGCTCGGTCGCGGTGTGTGCCGCGCTGGGGCAGCTGGGCGTGCTCGACGCAGCCGCGCTGGCCGGCCTGCGCGAGTTCGCGTCGCCGCCGATCCTCGATCCAAGAGGCGATCGCGCCGGCGAGGTGGTGGCCACCTTCGCGATCACCTGAGCGGGCGCAGGGACTATGCTGGACGCACCTCCGGCGGGCATCCGCGAAACAGCGTAGGTGAACACTCCCGCCCAGCAGTGGAGGAGAGGCGTGCCCGACACCGAGCTCGACCCTGAGCGAGCACAGGACCCGGAACAGCCGATCGCCTGGCGGGGCGTCCTGCAGGAGACCGCCGTGCGCAGCTCGGAGGGTGAGCCCGTAGGCCACATCGTCGACCTGCTCGGATCCGACGAGGAGGACATCTTCCACGGGATCGTCGTGCACCTCGGTCGGCTGGGCCACGAGGTCTTCATCCCCGCCGACGACGTGACGCTGATGACCCCCTCGCACATCGACGTCGCCTACACGGCCGATCAGATTCACGCGCTCCCGCAGCACACCGAAGAGCGCCAGTTCGAGCTCGGCTGGGTCGGATTCTTCCGCAAGCACCTCGGCTGGAAGCGCGAGCGAGACCGCTGACGAATCCGCCCATGGCCAAGGCACCCGCAGACGGTGACCGCGCTGTCCGCGTTCGGATGGCGCCCAGCCCCACCGGACCGCTGCACATCGGCACGGCCCGGACGAGCCTCTACAACTACCTGTTCGCTCGCCATCTGGGCGGCACGTACGTGCTTCGCGTCGAGGACACCGATGCCGCGCGGGGCTCCGACGAGTTCGAGCGCGACATCATCGACAACCTGCACTGGCTGGGCATCAACTGGGACGAGGGACCGCAGGTGGCGGGGGGCGAGGACATCGGTCCCTATGGACCCTACCGCCAGAGCCAGCGCCTCGAGCTGTACGCCGCCGAGGCGGAGCGGCTGCTGGCATCGGGCCAGGCATTTGGCTGCTACTGCACCCCCGAGGAGCTCGAGGCGATGCGCCGCGAGCAGGAGGCACGCAAGGAGCCCCCGCATTACAACGGGCGCTGCCGGAGCCTGACCGATGCGGAGCGCGACGCGTTTCTCAGCGAGGGAAGGCGAGCCGCCATCCGCTTCCGCGTCCCCGACGAGACGGTCGTCTTCGACGACCTGATCCGCGGCCGGGTCGAGATCGCGGCGGAGGCGCTCGGCGGTGATCGGGTCATCGTGCGCTCGGACGGGTCGCCGCTCTATCACTTCGTGGTGGTGGTCGACGACGCGGCGATGCACATCACCCACGTGATTCGCGGCGAGGACCATCTCTCGAACACGCCGCTGCACGTGCTGCTCTTCCGAGCGCTTGGCCATGAGGTCCCCGTCTTCGCCCACATCCCGCTCATCCTCAACCCGGATCGCTCGAAGATGAGCAAGCGGCGCAGCCAGACCGCCATCAGCGCGTACCGCGAGGACGGCTACCTTCCCGAGGCGATGGTCAACTTCCTGGCCTTCCTGGGCTGGTCTCCGGGCACCGAGGAAGAGATCTTCACGCTCGACGAGCTCGCCAACCGCTTCGAGATCGAGCACGTCCACAAGGCGGGCGCCGTCTTCGACAAGGATCGCCTCGACTACCTGAACGGCGTCTACATCCGCTCCCTGACCGATGAGCAGCTGGCGGTGCGCCTGCGCCGGTTCGTCTCAGACGCGCTCGACGACCGCGGGCTCGTGGCAGTCATCCCGCTCATCAAGGAGCGCATGGTCCGCCTCGCCGATGCCCGTGAGCTGGTCGCATTCCTGATCGAGACCGATGCCGAGGTTGCGGATCGCTACGGTCCCGATGAATTGGTTCCCGCAAAGGCGGATGCGGCGGGAACCGCCGCGGCGCTGGCACGCGCCCGCGACGAGATCGCGGACCTCGCGCCCGACGACTTCTCCACGGGCGAGCTCGAAGCCCGCTGCCGGCGCGCCGCGGAGGCGATCGGTTGGAAGGCCGGGGACTTCTTCAAGCCGATCCGGATCGGGATCACCGGGCGCTCGGTGTCGCCGCCTCTATTCGGCTCGATGGAGCTGCTCGGAAAGGATCGGTGCCTCGCGCGCCTCGACGCTGCGCTTGCCAAGCTGGCAACGGTAGTCGCGGCATGAGTGACGAGTGGCCGACGGAGCCCCCGGAACAGCAGGAGCGGGCGGAGCCGGAGCGCTCGGACGAGGATCGCGGGGCCACCGCACTCCTCGAGCGCGAGCTACTCGTCCCGATTCGCTCCTCGGTCGGCGAGGCGCCAGACGCCGAACGCATCACCATCGATTCGCTGCGCCACGGTACGGACGAGCATGGACGCTTCCTGGCCGCGTTCACGGACCGCGAGGCCTTCGCCGTACTAGGGCCGCCGGGGAGCGACGTCGTCTCGGTCACCGGGCGCGAGCTGTTCGAGCGCGCGGAGCGCGCCGATGAGCGGGTGATCGTGAACCCGGGCAGCCCGGATCAGGTGGAGGTGGCGTCGGGCGTGCTGCCCTTCCTGTTGGCAGGTATCGACCTGACCACGCCCGACGCCCTGCGAGCGCGACGGCCACTCGGCGGGCTGCCACCGCTCGAGGTTCCCGCCAGCATTCCCGAGCCATTCGGCAGCGAGCTGCGCGCAGCGCTCGCGGAGCTCCCCGCGGTGGAGCGCGCCTGGCTTCTGCGCGTGGGCACCGCCTGGACGGTTGGCGTCGCGCTCGACTCGCGGGCACCCCTCGCCGAGTTCGATGCCGTGCGTAATCGCCTGCACGCGCTGGCGTCCGAGCACCTCGGATCCCGACGCGACCTGATCGTCACGGACCTGCGCAGCCCGACGCTTCGCGCTCACTACGAGGCGGCCGCGCCTCCGCTCTACCAGCCGCCAGGGGCGCGAAGCTTCCTGTCGCGCCTCCTTGGTCGAGGGTGATCGCCCCGCGCAGCTGACGCCGGCGGCGACTAGCGTGCTCCAGACCGAAGGGCGCCAGTCTCTTCCGGCTCGGCCGGCAGGTAGCGCAGGATCTCGGAGCGGAAGCGCACCCCGGAGGAGTGGCGGCTGAGCCAGCGCAGGTAGGCTGGATCCTGATGGACCAAATCGCGAATGGTCCACCCGGTATACCGGCCGAAGTCGATGCGCTTGCTCCCCGCGGGATCGGTCGGTCGCGCGCGCGCGAACGGGCCCGCCGCCTCGGACGGCCGGTCTGCGGGCGGCGGCGGCGCGACCGGGCGCGAGCTGTCGTCGTGGCCGGGTCCAACAGGCATCTGGCCATAGCCAAGCGGCTGACGATAGGCGGCGCGCGCCCGGTCGTAGGCCTCGCGTCGCACCCGGTCTCGGATCTGGTCATACGCCCAGTTGAGGTCCGACATCAGGTCCGTGTCCGATCGGTCCCCGTCGGGGTGATAGATACGCGCCAGAGCGTAGTACGCGGCCCGGATCACGTCGGGATGTGCCTCCGGCACGACCTGCAGGATCCGGTACGCGTCACGATGCGGTTCGGCTGCCATGCCCCCGCTCCGTTACGGTCCGGATGTTGTACGCCCGCGGAGACTCAGACGCAATCGTCTAGTTGACAGCGGGAACCAGCACGATTCGGCCGCGGACCTGGCCCGCCGCCAGTCGGTCGTGTGCTTTGGCCGCATCGCCGAGCGGCACGAGCTCCACGTCCCAGGTCAGCTTCCCGGAGCCGGCCAGGGCAGCCACCTCACGAAGTTCGCTCAGCGAACCCCAGACGCTGGTCGTGAGCCAGGTCTCCAGGGCGGTGGCATCGAATCTGAACCCCAACGTCCCGCCGCCCTCGCCGATCACCATCAGGAGCCCGCCGGGCGCCAGCAGGCTCGCCCCGAGCTGCAGCGTGGCATCGGTACCGACGAAATCGAATACGGCATCGGCGGCATCCTCGAGGGCCCCCGCCAACGGCTCGCCGCGCGGTGGGTCCGCGGCGGCATCCGCGCCCGCCGCGAGAGCTTGAGCCCGCTTGTCCGGGTCCGTATCGCACACGACGACCTGGAGGCCGTCACGGCGGCGCAGGTACTGGAGCGCGAACTGGCCTAGGCCGCCAAAGCCGATGATCAGCGCACGGGCGCCCGGTTGCAGCCAGGGGGCGGCGCGGCGCACGGCGCGGAAGGGAGTCAAGCCGGCATCGGCCAGCGGGGCGGCGTGCACCGGATCGAGCGCACCGAGCGGCACGAGATAGCGAGCGTCGGGAACCAGCATGGCCTCCGCATAGCCGCCGTCCACTTGGAAGCCCGGCGAGCGACCGGT
>VBGQ01000146.1 GCA_005882055.1 Chloroflexota bacterium | reverse complement strand
CCCAGCGCGCGAGTGGCTCCAGCTGCTGGTGCCGGTGCCGGCCTACGTCGTCCTGCTCGTCGGCATGATGCCCTTCTCTCTGTTGCGTCCGATCGTTGACCAGGCACGCGGGGGCGGACTGTCGCTCTTCGTGGTCTCGCTGGTGGTCTTTGCCGCGCTGGCCGCGTATGGCGTGTGGGGTCCGGGGCGCGCTCCTGCCAACGGAGAGCGGCTGGCGATGCTTGACCTGCGGGTGGCATTCACGAGTCGCATCGCGATCCACTGCTTCTTCCTCACAGCCCTGATCCTGCTCGGCCTGGTTCCCCAGGTCCCGATGCTGCTGGGGGTGGCGCTGGCCCTCCTCGCCGCGGAGATTCCTCTCGGGTGGTTGGTCCGTTCCCGTCGCCTGGGGCCTGCCGGGCACGTTGCGCGTGGCATCAGCGGCGCAAGGCTGGCCAACCCGGGGACCGGGTGAGCGGCGCCACTGGGCGGACCGCCGCCGGCACTGCGGAGCTCGACTGGGACCGCGCAACCGAGGAGGCCGTTGAGCACCTGCGGGCGCTGATCCGCATTCCGAGCGTGAATCCGCCCGACGGCGGAACGGCGCTGGCGGCGGGGCGTGATCCACACGGCGCAGAGACGGCTGCCGCGCAGTACTGCGCCGACGTCCTCTCCGACGCCGGCATCGAGGCGCAGGTCCTCGAGTCTGAGCCGGGCCGCGGCAGCTGCTTCGCGCGCCTGCCGGCGAGTGTCAGCGACTCAGAGGCAGAACCGCCGCTCGTCCTGCTCTCGCACCTCGACGTGGTCCCGGTCGACGGCGACGCCTGGTCGCGCGATCCGTTTGGCGGGGAGCTGGTCGACGGGATCGTGTGGGGCCGCGGCGCGGTGGACATGAAGGACATGGTCGCCATGGAGCTCGCGGTGATGCTGGCGCTGAGCCGGGAGGGCGGTGAGCGGCGGCGTGACGTCATCTTCGCCGCCGTCGCGGACGAGGAGGCAGGCGGCCTCTTTGGTGCGCGGCATTGGGTCGAGCAGCGGCCCGACCTCTTCCGCGGGCGCGACGGTCGTACGGCGGCGGCCGCGCTCAACGAAGTGGGCGGCTATTCCATGACGGTCGGGTCGCGCCGGGTCTACGCGGTCCAGGTGGCGGAGAAGGGCATCATCTGGACCCGGCTCACCGCGACCGGCACGACGGGCCACGGCAGCATGCCGCACGCCGACAACGCCGCCATCAAGCTGGCGGACGCCGTCGCCCGCCTGGCCGCGAAGGCCCATGCGCCTCGGGTGACCCCGGTCGTGCGTGGATTTCTGGCGTCGCTCGGCCTGGATGCTGTCGCCGGGGCGGCCGACGACGGCGATGAGGAGCGGGTGCAGCTTGAGCTCGAGCACGGGACCCCGGACCCCGTCCTGCGGCGATCGCTGAACGCCATGCTGCACGACACGGTCACGCCAACGGTGATCCGAGTGGGGCAGAAGATGAACGTGATCCCGGGCTTTGGCCAGGCGGAGGTCGACGTCCGCACGCTGCCCGACACCGACCAGGAGGCGCTCCTGGCGGAGATCACGCAGACGGCCGGGCCGGATGTCCGGGTGGAGGCGGTCCTGACGATGCCGCCTGTCACCTGGCCGGCGGACGCCGAGATCGTTGGGCTCATGGAGGCAGCCCTCAACCGAGCGGATCCAGAGGGCGTGCCGGCGCCGATGATGATCACGCCCGGCACGGACGCCAAGGCGCTCGCGCTGCTGGGGATCCCGGCCTATGGCTTCGCTCCCTTGCGGCTCGATCCCGAGATGCCCTTCCTCTCGTTGTTCCACGCGCATGACGAGCGGGTCCCGGTGAGCGCCATTCGCTTTGGCCTGCCGGTGCTGCACGAGGTGGTGCGGAACTTCGTGGCGGCATGAGCGACCCCGCCATCGTGCACGGGGTCGCGGTCCTGCGAGCGTGCTCGCTATACTCGCCGGAACTCCACCGTTTTGAACTCAGGTATGACAAACCAGACCGATGACGCGCCGTCGGCGAGCCCATCCACGATTCGCCGGCACGCATTCGTCTTCCCCGGCCAGGGGTCCCAATACGTTGGCATGGGCGCCGATCTCGTCGAGCGCACGCCTGCGGCCGCCGCCGTGCTCGAGCGCGCCGATGCGGCCCTGGGCTTCCCGCTCTCGAGCCTGATCCTCGACGGACCGGCTGAGGACCTGGACCGCACCGTCAACGCGCAGCCTGCCATCCTGGCCACCTCGGTCGCCTACCTGGAGGCACTTCGGGACGAGGCGGAGCGCGAGGGCGTGCAGCTGGCACCGCTCGAGGTGGCCGGACATTCCGCGGGCCAATACGCGGCCGCGGTCGCCGCCGAGGCGATCGACTTCGAGACGGCCCTGCAGCTCGTCCGCGAGCGCGGCCGGATCATGCAGGAGCGCGGCATCGAGGGCGGCATGGGCGCGGTGATCGGCCTCTCCGACGAGCAGGTGCACGAGATCGTGGAGCAGGCACGGGAGCACGGCGAGATCGCGGTGGCAAATGCCAACGCGCCTGGGCAGATCGTGCTGTCGGGGGTCATTCCTGCGCTGGTCTTCGCGCTCGAGATGAGCAAGACGGTCGGCGCCCGGCGCGCGGTGCAGCTGACGGTCAGCGTGGCCAGCCACTCGCCCCTGATGCGGCGGGCGCGCGATGAGTTCGCCAAGATCCTGGCGCGGGTCCCCTTCCGCGATCCGACGGTGCCGATGCTGGGCAACGTGCACGGCTCGGTGATCCGCACCGCGGATGGGCTGCGCACCGAGCTCACCGACCACCTCGTGCACGGCGTCCAATGGACGGCAACAGTGCGGCGCATGGTGTCCGACGGCGTCACCGACTTCGTGGAGGTGGGTCCCGGACGCGTCCTCTCTGGCCTCATCAAGCGCATCAGCCCGGAGGCCGAGGTGCACGCCACCGATGCGCGTGACAGCCGGCTGTGGCTCCCCGGTCGTCCGGACGAGGCCACCGCGTGAGTGCTCGACGGGCGGTGGTCACCGGCCTGGGCGTCGTGTCGCCGGTCGGGATCGGCGCCGACGTCGCCTGGGAAGCGCTGGTCGCGGGGCGTTCCGGGATCGCGGACATCACTCTGTTCGACACCACCGACTACGACATCCACGTCGCGGGCGAGGTCAAGGGCTTCGACGTCGCGCAGTACATGGACGCCAAGGACGCGCGGCGCCACGACCGCAACACGCACTTCGCGGTGGCCGCCAGCGGAGAGGCCCTTCGGGACGCCGGCCTCCTCAACGGCGACGGCCTCGACGCGGCGCAGGCGGACCGCGACCGCTTCGGGATGGTGATCGGGACGGGGATCGGCGGGATTGGGCTGATCAGCGATGGGATCAAGACGCTGATGGAGCGCGGCGTCGACCGCGTCTCCCCGTTCCTGCTCCCCAACATGATCCCGGACGCCGCCTCGGGGATGGTCGCCATCCGGTACGGGCTGCGCGGCCCGAACATGGCCGTGGTGAGCGCGTGTGCCACAGGCGGTCACGCCATCGGTGAGGCGATGGAGGCCATCGTGCGCGGCCAGGCGGACCTGATGCTGGGCGCCGGAACCGAGGCGGTGGTGGTACCCATCGCACTGGCCGGATTCAGCCAGATGAAGGCGCTGGGATCACCCATCGATCCGGACACCGGCGCGTACGACCCGGCGGTCGCGAGCCGGCCCTTCGACGCCACCCGCAACGGTTTCGTGGTGTCGGAAGGCTGTGCCGTGATGGTCCTCGAGGAGGCCGAGCATGCGAAGGCTCGCGGAGCCAAGCCCATCGCCGAGGTGATCGGCTACGGCTCGAGCTCGGACGCCTTCCACATGGCGGCCCCGGCCGAGCGCGGCGAGGGCAACCAGCGCGCCATGCGGGCGGCGCTCGAACGCGCCGATATCGGTCCGGAAGAGGTGGGCTACATCAACGCCCACGGCACCAGCAC
>VBGQ01000180.1 GCA_005882055.1 Chloroflexota bacterium | reverse complement strand
TGCCAGGTCGTCGACGAAGACCGTCTCGCTAAAGCCCAGCTCGGAGGTTACGCCGAGGCGGCGATCTTGGGGTATCGCTCCGCCATCCAGGAAGACACCGAGCTCATTCCCGCCGGTACCACCAGGGCCGACGAATACGCGCACGACATGCACCTCGGGCATTCGGTCCCCTCCTGGCCCTATCCGTTCATTGGGGCGAGGCGCCTTCGTCCCACAGGTGCGGCGAGTATCGCATCTGAACTTCCGGTCGGGCGAAAGGTGTACCAGCTGGAACGGTTGGCCCCAAATCCGGGGATCCGGGCAGTCTTGACCGACGAATGAGGCTGCACGTCAGCGGATGATTCGACGCATTCTGGTCGGGTAGCCAGGCTCGAAGCACAGCGCATCGGCCGATTTGGTCCGAAGCCATCCGCTCTGTCCGCTGAGCTACGGGCGCGCGTTTCACGCTCAAATAGAGCGGAAAACCAGATGGGCATTGTAGGCATTGCGCTCAGAGCAGGGGCGAGTGCGTCCTTCAGGCGGCGCGCGCCTTCGAGCGTTTGGCCCGAGCCACAGGCAGGCGGAACTGATGCCGCTCCGCGAGCAGAGCGGTCATGGCATCAGGTTGGAGCGGTGGTGCGAAGTGATACCCCTGCCCGAGATCACATTGCAGGGCGAGCAGGCGGCGGAGCTGGGTGGCGTTCTCGATCCCCTCGGCGGTGACCGTGAGCCCAAGCGCCCTGGCAAGCGCGATCGTCGCCCGCACGATCGCGCTCTTCTCGCGCTCCTCCCCGAGCCCCTCGACGAACGAGCGGTCGATCTTCAGCCCGTCGACGGGCAGGCGCTTCAGGTAGCTCAGCGAGGAATAGCCGGTCCCGAAGTCGTCGACCACGATGTGCACGCCGAGCTCTCGCAATCGGCGCAGCGAGGCGATCGCGGCCGTCTCATCGGCCAGCATCATGCTCTCGGTGATCTCCAGCGCCAGGCTGCCGGCTGCAAGGCGGCTCTCGGCGAGCGCCGCTTCGACGCCTTCCACGAAGGTGCCCTCGACCAGCTCGCGCGCTGAGACGTTCACAGAGATCCGCAGATCTCGCGCGCCGGCGATCTTGGTCTGCCAGGTCCGCGCCTGCCGGCATGCCTCGCGTAGTACCCATGCGCCGATCGCCACGATCTCGCCCGACTCCTCGGCGAGCTCGATGAATTCCAATGGACCGATGGCGCGCGTCGGATGGTTCCAGCGCAGCAGCGCCTCCGCCCCCACGATCCGTCCCGCCGGGAAGCCGATGATCGGCTGATAGCTGACGCTGAACTGCCCGAGCTCGAGCGCCTCACGAAGCTCGCCGTCAAGCTGGAGCCTCGCGAGCTGGCGCGCATGCATCGCATTTCCGGATCGCCACGATCGAGCGCAACCCCGATGCTCGCTCGCGCGCGGACCGTGCGGCCATCGATGTCCAGCGTGCCTGACAGAGCGTTGACCAGCCGCTCCGCTGCCTCTGCTGCATCCGCCTCTTCGCGGATGTCCTCGAGGAGGATCCCGAATTCATCACCACCCAGCCGGGCGATGGTGTCGGCCTGGCGGGTGCACTCGCGCAGCCGGAGCGCCACCCCGCGCAACACGGCGTCACCGGCCGCGTGACCAAGCCCGTCGTTGACCATCTTGAAGCTGTCGAGGTCCAGGAACAGCACGGCCAGATGACTGCCCGAACGTGCTCGGCGGGCGAGCGCATGATCGATTCGCTCGGCGAAAAGGCGGCGATTGGGCAGGCTCGTCAGGGGATCGGTCACTGCTGCATCGACGAGCTGATCGTGGATCGTCGCGTTGTCCAGTGCGATGGCGACGTGGTTGGTGAAGAGCCGAACGAGCTCCAGGTCCTCGTCGTTGAACTCACCCCCGACGCGGTACAGGTTGAGGGCCCCGACCACGCCGTCAGCGTTGCGGATGGGAGCCACGATCATCGACTCGTCATCGTCTGTTGGCGTCCCGGGCACGTGAACCACCCGCGGATCGTTCTCCGCGTCGTTGATCATCTCGGCCTCGCCCTTGGCGATGACGTCACCGGTGATCCCCGATCCGAGTGCCGGGCGGCTCGCCAGGATCTGCTCCGCGTATTGGTCTCGGGCCAGGATCGGGACGAGGCAGCCTTCATTGTTGTCGACCAGGTAGATCGTCAGGGTGTCGTGGGGCACCACGTCCGCGAGGGTATCGGCGATCGCTTCGAACACGGCTCCCCGCTCGCGCTGGGCGAGCAGTCGTTCGGTGATGGCCAGCAGCTGCCGCTGGCTGGCGACGCGTCGCTCCAGGGCCTCACGCCGCCGCTCCATCTCCTCGAGCTGGCGGGCGTTGGAGAGGGCGACCGCGGCCTGGGAGCCGATGATCTGCGCGACACGCAGGTCGGTGGCGTCGAATGCGTTGAGGCCCAGGCGGAACAGCTCGAGGACCCCGAGCACTCGATCCTCGTAAATGAGTGGCACCACGATCATCGACTCCTCGGTCTCGTCGGTACCAGGAATCCACGACCCCCGCGGGTCGCGGGCCGCGTCGTTGATGATCTCGGGCACGCCCGAAGCCGCGATGTGACCGCCGAGCCCCTTCCCGAGGCTCAGGCGAACCAGATCAGGGGTCTCGTGAGCGTAGTGCGAGACCTTGCTTCGCAGCTTGATCGGCTCGAGCGTCTGCCCGTCCTCCTTGAGGACATAGAACCGCAGGCCGTGCCAATCGATGACGCTGTCGATCTCTCGCGCGACCGCATCGGCGACGTCGCCCACCTCTCGGGACCGGCTGAGCGTCGCGGTGAGGGCCTCGATGCGTTCGAGCTGCTCGCTCCAGCGTCTTGTCTCTGCGAGGAGCCTGGCGTTGTTGACGGCCAAACCAACCTGGCTGGCAATCGACATGAGCCGATCGGTCTCGGCGGGAAGGAAGCGGCGCGGGCGGTGCGTGGCGAGCGAGAGGAGACCCCAGGTCACGCCGGCCACCCGAATGGGCACGAACACGGCTCCTCGAAGCTCGAATCGGCTGATGATGTCTGCCGAGGGGGCAGGATGCGCCTGCAAATCCTCGAAGACCGTCGGTTCCTCACGCTCCATGGCCTGCCGGAGGATCGCGCTGCTCGACAGCGCGAAGTGGGTGCCCGACGCCAAGCTCAGCTCAGAGCTGGGAAGAACGGTGACGAGGGAGTCGCCCTCCAGGCGCATCAGCCCGGCCATCTCGACCCCAAAGATCTCCCGCAGGCGGTCGCGCACCGTTTGCGCGATGGCCTGCAGCTCGACCAGGCCACCCAGCTCCACGGAAAGGTCAGCGAGGGCGGTCGCCGTTTCGACGCCGTCGGTGCCGTGCAGGCGGGCGTCAAGCACGGATCGCTTGAAGCGCCAGGCGCGACCCACCTTCACCGCCGGGACCTGCTTGCGCTGGGCCAGCAGGTAGAGCGTTCGGGGCGGCACGGCGAGGTAGGCGGCCGCCTCCCACTTCTTGCAACTTGTTACCCATCGGCGCGCACGGTACGGCCGCGGGGACGCCCCTGCCATCATCCGGTCGGATCAGCCGGCGACGCCGATGGTCCCAACGCGCGCGAGCGAGGAACGACCTTGAGAGTCAATCGTTCCGCCTCGTCCGAGACGACCGTGCCGACCATCCGCGCTCCGTAGCGGTCGTACTTGGCGTGGTACGCGGCGGTCACCGCGGCCGCTGCTTCGGGGCCGGGCTCTTCGAACCCGACGTCGCGTTCGACGCCGCCGGCGCGAATCCGGCCATCCTTCGATCTGAGCGCGCGCTGGAACCAGCCATTCTCGTGCCCGTACGCGGACCGAACGTAGATCTCGTCGCCCGATCGGACCGCCCAGATGGTGACGAACGGTCGCAGGCTGCCATCCGGGCGCCGCGATGCGATCTGGAGCTCATCCGCCCGCCCGATGCGCCCGAGCTCGTCATCGGTCCATGTCGTCATTGCACATTCCTCTCAATTCGGCCGCCGGCGACGCGTTGGCTCAAGGACCGATGGCGACGGACGCCTCCCGTCCGACGGGAATCACGATGACGTCGGTCGCGACGCTCTTCCCCTTCAGCTCCAGCTGCCGATGCTCCAGCGCCGAGCCGTCGAATCCGGCGGCCGATGCCGCGACGTCAGTGACCAGGATCTCCCCGCCGGCCGCCGAAGAGGCGAGCCGAGCAGCGGTGTTGACGACGTCGCCGAGCGCCGTGATCTCTGCCAGCAGCGTGTCGCCCACCGATCCGACGAACGCGGTGCCGGTGTGCACGCCGGCCCCTACCGGCAGCCAGGGTCCGCCGGAATCCCCGTGCCCGGTCGCGCGCAAGAGGGCCTGGGCCGCTTCGACAGCCCGGCGCGCGTGCTCCTCCCCGGCCACGGCCGGAATGAACAGCGCCATCACTTCGTCGCCCACGAACTTGTCGACGATCGCATCGCGCTCCACGAGCACTGCAGTGGCCGTCTCGTAGAACCGCGCCATCAGTCGACTGAAGGCGGCCGGTGTGATCCCTTCCGCCAAGGTCGTGGAACCCCGCACGTCGGCGAAGAGCAACGAGCACTCGATCTCCGCGCCGCCGTGCTGCTCCTCGAGCAGCCGAAAGCAGATGCCGCAGTACTTGGGATTCTTCGGCCATCGTCTCCGGCCCATCAGCCGCATCAACGGGCCGCCGATGCCTCCAAAGGGAGCCGCGCACATCTTGCAGCGTGGGTGCCCTGGCACCCGCTGCATGAAGCGGCGCGTTCGGGCATAGACGGGGTCGGTCCCCATCAGGATCGCGCGCCACAGCTCGCCGCTCGCCTCCGGCTGCAGCGGCGACTCGGGATTCAGCGGCTCCATCGGCTGCCCACCCTCCACGGCACCCTTACCAGAGCGCGAGGCCGGTCAGCTCGTCGTGCTCGCGCACCAGCTCCACGCCGACCAGCTCGCGAATCTCGACCTCCGCGACCCAGACGGTGCAGCCCTTCAGCAGGTGGCCCGCCACGCACTCGCCGTTGATGTCGGCGAACGTCGCATGGGCGTGCAGGAATGGCCGTCCCTCGCGCATCGAGATGTTGCCAACGAAGCCGCTGAGCTCGTGGTGGCTGGGCGAGGCCATCTCCTTGTATTGCTTGGTCGTCTGGTTGTAGTACGCGTACGCAGCCCGACGCATTGCTCCAACCGCGCTCACTCCCGCCGCCTGGATCCCGGCATCGGCGCAGAAGCGCTCGATCTCCTCAACGAGGTCCGTGTCGGTCGCCAAACGACCGATGAACGTGCGCCCGACCTGGGCTTCCTGCAATCCCGTCGACATCGGTCTTCCATTCGCCTCCTGAAATTGCCTACTCGAAGTGCCGCAGGCTGCCGACGATCGATGATCTCGCCGCGAGCCGCGCGGGATAGATGCCGGCCAGTGCGGCAACCCCTACCCCCAATAGCACCACGATCACCAGCAGACTCCACGGCACGCTCAGCCCTCCGAAGTCGTTCACCGACCCGATGCCGACGAGGGCCCAGGCGACCAGCAACCCGGTACCGACCGCCGCGAGGCCGCCAACCACGCCCATCATGGCCGCCTCGGCGACCACCATGGCCTGCACCTGGCGGACGGTCATGCCGTTCGCCCGCAGGATCGCGATCTCACGCAGGCGCTCGACCACGCCGACCGACAGCGTGTTCACGATGCCCAGCGCCGCGATGAAGACGGCGATGAGCGCCAGAGCATCGAATAGACCGATGAGGCGGTCAAGCGCTCGGGCCAGGTCGCCGGCCAGGTCCGCTGCGCTGATGGGCGTCGCCGCCAGGCCCCTTGCCGACTCCGCCACCGCCGCGCGGAACGCACCGGCGTCCACGCCTGGCTTCGGCACCAGTGCCCAGAGCGACGCCTCGTCGCGGTCGAAATGGTTCTTGGCGTCGGCCAGGCTGATCAACAGGTCGCCCTCCCCGCTGGGAGAGGGAATCGAATACGCGACGATGCCCGCGACGGTGAACGCGGTCGTACGCCCTCCTGGGAGCCCAAGCTGAAGGGTGTCGCCGAGCTTGAGGTCATCGCGCACGGCAATCGGCTCGGGGACGAGCACCGAGCCACCGGCGCGCAGCGCGGCGAACGCCTTTGACCGATCACCGGTGGAGAAGATCAGCGAGCCAGTGCGCTCGAAGATGGTCGCGTCGATGCCGGCCATGGGCGCCTCGCGCTGGCCCCCGTGCGCCGCCTCTACCGCGGGGAACTCGACGATGGGGGTCACGGCGGCGACGCCGGTGGTCTGCTCCAGCGTCGGGCGGGCGCCCTCCTCCGGGACCGCGACGCCGATGCGCACGCCGTATCCGCCAGGCAGGATGGAGGCGACCCAACGTTGGGCGGTGCCACGCGCACTCTCCGCGACGGTTCCGAGCGCCACGACCGCTGCCAGGCCAATGAGCAGTGCCCCGACCGTCAAGCCGGTGCGGACGCGATCGCGTCCCAGGTGGGCCCGACCGAGCAGGCCCTGGGCGCCGAAGAACCATTCGAAGGGGCGACCCACCACGCGTCCGATAGGATCGACCGCGACCGCGGTCAGGGCGGCGCCGCCCACGAGGACCGCGACCGCCAGCAGGATCGCCGGCAGCGAGGCGCTACCACGGGCCAGCGGATACGCAGCCAAGCCGACGGCCAGGAGGACCACCTCCAGGCCAACCACCCAACGCAGCCGGCCCACGAGGGTGCGGTTCGGCTGGCGGGAGGGTCGCAACGCGTCGAGCGGACCGATGCGCGCTGCGGCCGCCGCCGGCAGCGCGGCGGCCGCGAGCGTGGCCAGCACGCCAACCGCGAAGCCGAGCAGCAACGACCCCGGGTTGAGCGGCAGCCCATCGATGAGCACCGAGCGCGTCGAGCGCAGGAACTCGATCATGCCGGCCGCCAAGGCGATGCCCAGCAGGACCCCGAGAACCGAGCCCGCCAGCCCCAGTGCCAGGGCCTGCCGGCCGAAGATGCCCAGCACCTGGCGGGCAGTCGTCCCGGCGGCGCGCAGCAGCCCGACCTCCCTGGTTCGCTCGGTGAGGGTCATGACCATGGTGTTCGCGACGAGGAAGCCACCCACGGCGAGCGCCAGCAGCCCGAACAGGAACGCGATCCCCGCAAACCCGTTCTGGGCGCGGGCGAGCTGCGACGCTGCGTCGGCGACCGTCTCAACCACGAACGGCTCGTGCAGCGAGGCGTCGAGCTCCTGCTGCACGTGAGCCTGCGAGGACGCGGGCACCACAAGGTCGACCGAGGTGACTGGCGCGCCGCCGGTTGTCGCTCCGGCCCCGGCGAAGGCGGCCGCGAGCGTGCCCCGCGGCAGCACTACCACGGCGCCTGACCCCAGCGCTCCGAAGCCCACGTCATCGAGCAGCCCCACGATCTGCATGTGGGGCGGCCCGGATCGCAGGTCGCCGGTGAGGAGCAGGTCGTCTCCGACGTTGAGGCCGTGGTCGGCGGCCCACTGGGCGTTGAGGACCACCGTGTTGGGCTTCTTCGCCGCGAGGTACGAACCCGCCACCAGGGTTGGGGTCCGGACCTGCCGTTCATCGTCGGGGTCGATTCCGATGGCGAGCAGGTTGAAGACCTGCTCGTGCGGGCCGGGCAGCGTGGTCATCACCAGGCGCCGCTCGCTGACCGCGGCCGCCGCGGCGACGTCCGGCAGCTGGCGCAGCGTCGTCACCGCGCGAGGAGTCAGACCGGCGTCGGAGAAGGCGCGCACCCGGATCGTCGCCTTGCCGTAGAGCTCTTGGGCCGCCCGCTGCACGGTCTCGGTCGCCGCCTGGTTGGCGACCAGCGTGGCCGTGATGATCCCGACCCCGAGCGCCACGCCCAGGATGGTGAGGGAAGTGCGAAGGGGCCGCGCCAGGAGCCCACGCCAGGCGAGGGCGCTCAGGCGCATTGGTTCATCAGAGGCCGAGCTCAGCCAGTCGCGCGATCAGGGCGCTGGCCTGGTGGTCGCCGCGGCGACCCAGGTTCACCTCGTCGAGGAGGGTGCCATCGCGGACGACG
>VBGQ01000179.1:9654-14288 GCA_005882055.1 Chloroflexota bacterium | reverse complement strand
CGCCGAGAACCTCGGCGCTTACCTCGCTGGGCACGAGCACGGCGACTCCGAAGCGCGCTGGGTCGAGCTCGTGCCTCCCTATCAGGAACTGGCCGCCAGCATCAGCTAGAGCGACCGCAGGCCGGGCTTGCTACGGCGTGATCGCAACCGTCAGCGCGTCCTGGTTCACGTCGCAATCGGTCGGATTTCCGAACTCATCGTGGAAGACGCTCGGCCCATTCCCGGTCCAACCCAGGTAGACATGGGTGTCGTCCGAAGCAACACCGATGTAGTCACCGATGAACGGCGTGCAGCTCGTGGTCGTCTGGCCACCGTTGAGGTTGCCATTGAACGCAGGGCTCCAGTCGCCGTAGCTGCTGGCCGTCACGCCCAGTCCCGTATCGGTGGGATCGAGGCGCGAGTAGGTTACGTAGTTGAGGACGTCGTTCGGATCACGCGTGCGGTCGTAATAGACGATGTCCACGCGCCCGCCCGGCGCGGCGTGAACCCACGGGAAGAACTGCTCTCCATCGCTCGGCTTGAGCTGCACTGGATCGGTCCATGTGGATAGGTCACTCCCCAGGCCGCGGACATACCACATGTTCGAATGGCCGCTGCGGCGATCGTTCCACGCGATCGTGATCCGGCCGGCGGCGTCGATGCCCGGCGCAGGGTAGCTGCCCTCGCGGTAGTCGCTGTTGATCAGATCGCTGTTCACCGGATCGATCATCTCGGCGACCGTGTAGCTCGGCCCGAAGCTGGCGCCGCCATCGGTCGACTTCGCAACCCGCACCTGGGCTGCTCCATTCGGTCCCTGGATGCTGTCAAACGAGACATAGACCGATCCGTCCGGTCCGACAAATGGAATGGCGTCCTGGTTGGCGTACTGCGAGCCTGAGCTGACGGTCACCGGCGGAGCCCAGTGCACACCGTCGTGAGTGGCAAACAGGGTAATCGGCGCCTTGTTGATGCCGTGGAACTGGGCCTGCGCAACGTAGATCGAGCCGTAGTACGGGCTCCCGATCCACGTGTCGGCAGCTATGGCGTCGTGATCCGGGAATTGGCCGTTGCTGCCCTTGTTGACGCCCTTTCCCATGCCCGGGTGCGTGAAGGTCGCAAGCTTGGTCGGGGCTCCCCAGGTCAGCCCGCCATCGGTCGACTTCGAGACGAACAGCGCGACGCCGCCCTTTGGTGCCGAGGCGTTGGCGTATTTGTAGCCGTAGCACGCGAAGAACGCCGTCCCGTCCGGCGCAAAGGTGACCGCCGGATCCCCGGCGAAGTCGTAGATGCCGTTGCCGGGATACGTGTTGCCGTCGTTATCCCAGGGCGTGATGCCGGGGATGAACGAGTGGGCCGACCACGTCTGACCCCCGTCGAGCGAGCGAGCGGTGCCGCACCCCTCGTTGCGGTTGTAGTCATTCCAGCCACTGACGATGTTCAGCGGATTGGTCGGGTTGAGGGCGATTGTGATCTCGTTGTTGGTGAAGTCGTCATTGCTGGCGTTGACGACTGCATCGATGGACGCGGCAGCAGCCGGCTGGACGACAGCACCCAGCAGGGCGAGAACGCCGAGGATGGGGGAGAGGCGTCGGAGCATCAGGGTGGTCACCTCGCAATGGGGTATCGGCGACAAATGCTCGGGCGGCGACATCATTCTACGCTCGCGGGTTCCAGCAGGCGCCGCGGGCATAGAATCACGCACCGAGACGATGCGCGTCTCGGCACCAATTCGGGATCCACTGATTCCGTGGAGCAACGGCGCCGGAGTGGCGGAACGGCAGACGCGGCCGGCTTAAACCCGGCCGTCCCGCAAGGGACGTGGGGGTTCGAATCCCTCCTCCGGCACCAGGTCAGCTGCGGTTGCGGCGCCCCTTGGCCTCGCCATCGGAACGGGCTCGTCGACGGTCGGCGCGCGCCTGCCGCGGGGCCGAACGGCGGCCGAACAGAACGCCTCGGCGCTCCGGCTTCACTGGCGTCGGCGGACGGCTGTCGATCCCCATGACCGTCTGGGCCACCTGCCGCAGGGCTGCCGCAGCGGGGGAGGTCGGTCGACTGATCACCAGCGGCACGCCCTCGTTGACCGCGCGGACCATCTCCACCTCGGTGTAGGGAATCTCCGCGGCCGGATGCGCCCGCAGCAGGTTCTCGATGTCGCGCGTCTTGAGCAGCTCCTTGGGGAAGATGTGGTTGACCACGAAGTGGGTGCGGGCCCGCAACGTGGCCGTCTCGGCCAGGTACCCGAGCATCAGGCTCGTCGCACGCAGCGCCGCGATCTCCGGGAATATCACGAAGATGTGGGTATCCGCCTGCTCCAGGGTCCAGAGCGTCCGCGGGTCGAGGCGGCTGCCGGCGTCGATCACCACGTGGTCGAATCGCGGTCGCAGCAGCGCCAGGATGCGCTCGAGCTCCTCGATCCCGACCCGCGCCTCCGCATCGGGAATCGACGGCGCGGCCAGGACCGATATCCCCGAGCTGTGGACGGTCAGGTAGCTGCTTGCCACCTCGGGATCGTTCATGGCCGGCTCGTCGGAGGAAAGACCTGCGATGTCGAAGCGTGGGTTCAGGTTCAGGTGGGTCGCCACCTGGCCAAACTGCAGGTCAAGGTCCAGCACCAGGACCTTCTGGCCGGGGAAGCCGGAGCCGGCCTGGTCGCCGCCTGCCAGGAGGAGGGCAGTGTTGACGGCGAGGGTGGTTGTGCCCACGCCGCCCTTGGGGGAGAAGAAGGTGACCACCTGGCCCGGCGCCTTGCTTCGCTCGGCGGGCTGGACGCGGCCCGATCGGATGAGCAGCGCCTCGATCCTCGCCTCGAGCTCCCGGTGTCCCCAGCCGGCGGGCAGGACATCGTCCGCGCCCGCCTCCAGGAACGCGATGCGGGCCTCGACGTCTCCGGCCGGTGCGACCACCAGGCACGGCGTGGGAATGGTGGATGCGTTCCGGATCGAGCCCAGAGCCCCCGTGACCGCGAGGCCATCGGCGACGACCAGGTCGAAACGTGCATCGCGCAGGGCGGCGACCGCTTCGGCGGGGGAGTAGGCGCTGCTCACCGGGTAGCCGGAGTCGGTCAGTTCACGCTCGAGGCGGTCGCGGAGGTCGCTCTGGGGAGCACAGAGGAGGATGGGATTGCCTGGCATCGGTCTCGTACTAGGGAAGCCTTGCGAGGGGGACTGAGTATAGGGCCACCCGGCTCGTTGCCCGAAAAGTGGCCCCGGACTATACTGCCGAGGCGCCTCCGCTGACGGAGGCTGTTTTCCTGTGTACGGGCTCCTTTCTGCCGCATCGGCCGCGTCCGCGGTCGAATGCCGCAAACCCATAGTGAGGAGGAGATCGGTCCATGCGCCGATACGAACTGATGCTGCTGCTACGTCCGGACCTGGAGGACGACAAGCTCCAGTCCGCGGTCGAGAAGGTGACTCGCGCCATCGTGAACGCGGGCGGCAGCCTTTCCAAGGTCTCGCCCTGGGGCAAGCGCCGTTTGGCGTACCCGATCCAGCACCTGCGCGAGGCGAGCTACTTCCTGATCCATTTCGACGTCGAGCCGAACGCGGTTCGCGAGATCGAGCGCGGCCTGCTCCTCAGCGAGGAGATCGTCCGCCACCTGGTGACGGTGATCGAGGACCGCGGTCCGGCGGGCGAGGAGATCGAGGCGGTTCCGCCAGCGGATCGCGACGAAGACGTCACGCCTGAGGATGACTCGGAGCTTGAGGACGTCGAGGAGTCGGCCGAGGATGCCGAGATTGACGCTGACGAGCCCGAAGAGCCGGCCGCACGCGCGGCGACGGCCTGAGCCGAGAAGGGAGAGGAGACCCCTGCGATGACCCTGAACAAGATGATGATCATCGGCAACCTCGGCGCCGATCCTGAGCTGCGCTACACGCCGAGCGGAAAGGCCGTGACCAACCTGCGCGTCGCGGTGAACCACAACTTCAAGGGCGCTGACGGCGAGTGGCAGAAGGAGACGCAGTGGTTCAACGTCGAGGTCTGGGACCAGGCCGCCGAGCGCGCTGCCGAGCAGCTGCGCAAGGGGAACAAGGTCTACGCCGAAGGCCGGCTGCGCACCCGCGAATGGGAGGGCCAGGACGGCCAGAAACGCACGAGCGTCGAGATTCGCGCGGACCGCGTCCAGTCCCTGGAGCGCCGCGAGCCGGGTGAGGGCTTCGGCGGCGGAGGGATGACCGATGTACCCATGGAGACCGGTGCGCCGGCTGCCCGCCCGCAGGCGGCGGCGAGCCGTCCGGCCTCCGGCGACGAGCCATTCGTGGACGTCGACGACATTCCCTTCTGAATCAGACTCGAACTGAGGAACGCATACACACATGGCCAGTCCACGATCCCGTCGCGAGACGGCTGACTACTACCGCGATCGGCGGCGGCGCAAGGTCTGCAACTTCTGCGTCGACAAGGCCGAGAGCATCGATTACAAGGAGGTCAATCGCCTCCGTCGCTACCTTTCGGAGCGAGCGAAGATCGAGCCTCGTCGCAAGACCGGAACCTGCGCACGACACCAGCGCATGCTGACGACGGCCCTGAAGCGGGCCAGGCACGTCGCGCTGCTGCCGTACGCGCCGCAGCACCTGCGCCCCTAGCTCGCTCGCGCGGCGCCCCATCCAGGGCCGGCGCATCACATCGGCGCTCAGGAGGATCCAGTGGACGTCGTC
>VBGQ01000179.1:0-9646 GCA_005882055.1 Chloroflexota bacterium | reverse complement strand
GGGAGCGTGTTGGCCGCGGTTGCCACCGCCATGCCCGAGACGCTGATCCCCGTGATCGCCATCGTGGGACCGATCGTCTTCGGCGGCGACCCCGGCAACTCGGCAGAGGTCGGCGTCGGCGCCATCCTGGGGGCGCCATTCATGCTCTCCACGCTCGCGATGTTCGTCACGGGCGCCGGTGTCCTGCTCCTGGCGCGCGGGGGACGACGGCCCACCGATCTGCGAGTGAACGTCGGTGTGCTCGGCCGCGACGTGGTGTTCTTCATGCTCGCGTACGCCGCGGCGATTGGGTCCGCCTTCCTGCCTGCGCCGGTGCACTGGCTCAAGTGGGTGGTCGCCGGCGCCCTGCTCGTCTGCTACGCGATCTACGTCCGAGCCCATTTCACCGACGAGCCGACGGAGACCGATGCCGCCGACCTGAATCGGCTCCACCTCAGCCGGCTCGGCGAGCTGAATCGTTCCCAGGACGTCGACGTGGAGATCCTGCCTCGTGAGGCAGATGCCAGCGGCGAGAGCATCGCCGTGCCTCGGCTGCGTGTGATCGTCACACAGGTGCTGATCGCGCTGGGCGCGATCATCGCTGGGGCCCAGATCTTCGTGGGAGCGGTGGAGCATCTCTCCCAGACCGTTGGCCTCGACCCTCGCATCCTGGCGCTGGTGATCGCGCCGATCGCCACCGAGCTGCCGGAGAAGTTCAACTCGCTGCTCTGGGTCCGATCCGGCAAGGACACCCTGGCGATGGGCAACATCACCGGCGCGATGGTCTTCCAGAGCTGCATCCCGACCGTCCTGGGGATCGCCTTCACGGAGTGGACCTTCAGCGCTTCCAGCGCGCTCTCGTTTGCCTCCGCGGGAACGGCGTTCGTGGCGACGGCACTGATCTTCGGCATGATGCTGCGCGCAGGGCGCCTGAGCGCCTGGTCGCTGCTCCTGGGCGGCCCGCTGTACGCGGCGTACATCGCCGCGGCGTTGATCCTGCAGGCGCCGCCGGTGGCCCACTGATTCCGCAAGAATCTGGTCGCCCGGAGCAGGCGTGCAACTTGCACTGGCTATACTGTGGCGGCCGCCTTGCTGGCCCGCGCGCACTGCGCGGACCCGGCCGATGAGGAGTGCACCTTGCTCAAGCAGGCTACCTCGACGCCCGCTGCCGTGACCGATTCGACGACCGATCTCTGGGCCTTCTTCCGCGGCGGCTTCGTCCCGCTGCGCGACGCGAACATCAGCGTCATGACCCACGCCCTGAACTACGGGACCGCGGTCTTCGAAGGAATCCGTGCCTATTGGAACGCCGACAGCAAGCAGCTGTACGCGCTCGACCTGGTACCCCATTTCCAGCGCATCGTCCGTTCAGCGGCACTGCTCTATATGCAGGTGCCGTACACGCCTGAGCAGATGGCCGATTTCACGGTCGAGCTCCTGCGTCGCGATGGGTTGCAGGAGGACATCTACGTACGGCCGCTCATCTACAAGTCCAGCGAGCTCATCGGCGTCCGGCTCCACAACCTGGACGCCGATTTCACGATGTTCGCGATCCCATTCGGGAAATACATCGACACCGAGGCGGGCGTGCGTGCGCAGGTCAGCAGCTGGCGCCGAACCGACGACAACGCCATTCCGGCGCGGGGCAAGGTGACCGGCGCGTACGTGAACTCGGCGCTGGCCAAGAGCGAGGCACAGCTCAACGGCTTTGACGAGGCGATCGTGCTGACCGGAGCCGGCTGATCGCGATGGCCGGCGATCTCGGGATCCCGGTGATCCAGCGCTCGATCGATCGCACCGAGCTGTACAACGCCGAAGAAGTATTCCTGTGCGGAACCGGTGCGCAGGTCTCGGCCGTGGTCGAGATCGATCGGCGCATCGTCGGGGAGGGACGTCCCGGTCCGGTCACCACTCGCCTCTCGCGCACGTACTTCGAGGCGGTTCGCGGAAGGCTTGACGCCTACCATTCCTGGCTGACACCGATCTACTAGGAGACGGGCGCGGGACCGGCCGGGGCCGCCCGGCCGGTGGAAGGCTGATGGTCGAGGACGCGCAGATTGATCGGTACCGATGGCTCCAGCGCGTGCTGGAGATGGTGCCGGGGCTCATCAGCTGGGCCATCATCTTGGGCCCGATCTGGCTCAGCTTCAGCTATCCGTGGCTGGTTGCCTACTTCGTCCTGACCTTCGACTTCTACATGCTCTGCCGATCGCTGTGGCTGGGCGTGACGGTGGTGATCGGTTACCGGCGCGTTCGTGGCGTCCTGGCGACCGATTGGAACGCGCGGCTGGGGGCCCTGCGCCCACCAGGTGATCGGCCCCCACGTGCCGATGAGCTGATCCAGCTGGCGCTGATCCCGACCTATACCGAGCCGCTCGACAAGCTGCGGCACACCGTGCGCGCCCTGGCCGAGGCCGACTGGCCCCGGGAACGCAAGATCTGCGCGATCATCACCCGCGAATCCGACGCGGAGGGCATCGCCAACGTCCAGACGCTGCGCAAGGAATTCCGCAAGTCCTTCGCGGAGTTCATCCACATCCTGGATCCGCTCGAGCCTGGGATCGTGATCGGCAAGAGCAGCGCCATGGCCTGGGGCGGTCGCTACCTGTATCGGCTCCTTGTCCGCGAACGGGGGATGGATGCATCCCGCATCCTGATCACCGACCTCGACGCGGACTTCCGGGTGCATCCGCAGTACTTCAGCTACCTGGCCTGGACGCACCTGAGCGACGAGAACCGCGACACCCAGCTCTACCAGCCGATTCCGTTCTTCCACAACAATATTTGGGAGGCGCCGATCCTGCTGCGCCTCTTCGCGGCGATGCTCACGCAGCTGCAGCTGTGGCGCAGCGTGATGCCGGAGAAGCTGGTCTCCTTCTCGAGCTACTCGACCACGCTGCGCATGGTCCACGAGGTGGGCTACTGGGCGACCGATGCGATCCCGGAGGACAGCCGCTTCTACTGGAAGAGCTACTTCACCTATGGCGAGCGGTTCCGCGCGGTGCCGCTCTTCATTCCGATCTACGGCGATGCGGTCCGCGCGCGATCCTATTGGCGCTCGATGATCACCCAGTACACCCAGGCCCGCCGCTGGGCGTGGGGCGTCACGGACATTCCCTACGTGGTGCAGAACGCCATCCGCCACTCCGAGATCCCGCTCCTATCTCGCGTGTGGCGCGTCGTGAACCTGTTCTGGGAGCACATCAGCTGGGCGATCGGGCCGTTCGTGATCACGTTCGGCACGATCATTCCGCTGGTCCTCAATCCGGCGTTCGGGCAGACGATCCTGGGCCAGAATCTACCGATCTATGCCAGCACGATGCTCACCATGGCGCTGCTGTCGCTCGCGGTAATGGTGTTCATCGAGAACTCGATCGTCCCCCCACGGCCCGCCCGGTGGGGATGGCTTCCCAGGCTGGTCAGCTATGCGCAGTGGATCGGGCTGCCGATCATCGGGATCCTGTTCAGCAACCTGCCGGCCCTCGATGCCCAGACTCGCCTACTGACCGGGCGCTACCTGGAATATCGCGTGACCGAGAAGGCGTAGCGCGTGCGCGAGGAGACGATGCCCATCGCGCGCGTCGTCCTGGCCCGGGACATCCGTCGCATCCTGGCGCTTCCACTGCTGCTGGGCCTGACCGGCCTCTCCGCGGCAGGTGCCGGCCTCCTGCTTGGCGGGATGGCCGAACCGGCCGCGGTGGTGGCGGGTGCGATCGTCATCGCCGCCGCGATCCTGCTGGCGTTCGTCCCGCTGAGCCTGCGCATGGAGGTCGAGGTCGGTGGACTGGGGCTGCATTGGCTGGGCGGGAGCCGGCACTTCCACCTGGCGCGTGGCCCGGTGACGCGGGTGGCTCTCACCGGCTCCTCCGCGGGATCCATCCGGAGCCGATTCCCCGTGCTTGGCTGGTCGTTCGGCCGCGCCGTCCTGCGGGGCGAGGAACGCATCATCCTGGTTCGGCTGGCACGCACACCGAACGTGATCGTGGTGCCCACCGACGCCGGGCGGGTGGCGATAGCCGCCGCATCAGAGACGGACCTGCTCGAGGCCCTCGGGGCTGCCGCGCGGGTCCAGCAGCGGCTCGACGAGGTTGGCGGGCGGGTGCTCGCCGCGTTTCCCGAGGGTCTGGCAGCGCTCGAGGCGCCATCACCGAGCGCCGGGCCGACCGAGGAGGAGCGCCAAGGCGCTCGAGGCGGCGGCAGCGGGCGGGGAGGCGGCGGCCACCTGGCCGACCGCGGTCGCGAGGGCGCCTGCGGCGTCGACCGGTCCCAGCCTGGCTCGCGAGCGCCGCGCGGCGACCTGGTCACGCCCCGCATGGGCGACCGATGCCCGGGTGCGCACCCTTGGAACGATCAGCTGGGCGCTCGTTCCGCTGGGCGCATCGGTCGCGGCCTGGGGAGTCACCGAGGCGAACCAGGCGTTGCTCAGCGACGGCACCTGGGCGCGCCTCGTGGCGCTCGGATTGACGCTCGGCGGACCCGCGGCGGCGCTGGCCGTGGTGGCCGCGCGGGCCTGGTGGCCGCGCCTGACCAGCCTGATCGCGGTCGGCGCGCTGGCATCCCTGCTGTTGACCGCCCGGGCGGCCCTGCCATGAATCTCGCTCGATTGACACGCCCTCGCGCCACTGCGACGATCTTCGGCACAACCTGAAGACGACGTTGACGGAGCCAGCGCGGCCGCCAGTCACGGAGCCATGAGCGAGCCCGGAGGGTGCGAGCGGGCGGCACGGGGCGGCGCGTGATCTCTCCCGAGTCGGAGGCGCCAAGCGAGCGCGCGAGAGGACGACCTCCCGCGTGGCGTGGGTAACGCCTCCCGGGCACGCCACCCGATAGCGCGGCGGCGCCATCGCCCTGCACCAACGCTGGATGGGGCCGTGGCGGCACGAGCGGACCGCGGCGCCAGGAGGGCGCCATCGGTCAAGCGCGGGTGGTACCGCGGGATTGCAGCGAGCTCTCCCGTCCCGGCAACGGGACGGGTTTTTTTGTTGGGCGTGAGGCGACCATGACGAGGCAGCAGACGAGGGTTTTCGGACCGGTAGACGGCAAGCTCGACGTGGTTGAGCTCGAGCGCCGGCAGATCGCGCGTTGGCATGAGCGGCGCACGGCGGAGCGCTACCTCGCCCGGAATGCGGACGCTTCGCGCCGCTTCTCCTTCCTGGATGGGCCTATCACCGCCAACAACCCGATGGGCGTGCACCACGCCTGGGGTCGCATGTACAAGGACCTCTACCAGCGCTACCACACCATGCTCGGCGAGCGTCAGCGCTACCAGAACGGTTTCGACTGCCAGGGCCTGTGGATCGAGGTCGATGTCGAGCGCGAGCTCGGCTTCAACAACAAGCGCCAGATCGAAGGCTTTGGCATCGACCGCTTCGTGGAGCTGTGCAAGGCGCGCGTCGACCGCTTCGCCGCGCAGCAGACCGAGCAGAGCAAGCGGCTCGGGATGTGGATGGACTGGGAGCACAGCTACTACACCAACTCCGACGAGAACAACTACACGATCTGGGCCTTCCTCGCCGAGTGCCACAAGCGCGACCTGGTCTACAAGGGTCACGACGTGATGCCGTGGTGCCCGCGCTGCGGAACCGGACTCTCCAACATGGAGATCGCCACCGAGGGGTATCGCGAGATCAAGCACCTCTCGCTGACGATCCGGCTGCCGGTCACCACGCCGGGGCACGATGGCGAGGACCTGCTGGTCTGGACCACGACCCCCTGGACGCTCTCCTCAAACGTGGCGGCGGCCGTCCATCCCGACCTCACCTACGCGCTGGTGGAGGGTCGCGACGGCCGCCGCTGGTGGGTCTCGCAGGGCTCGCGGGAGCGCGTCTCTCGCGACGCCGCGGTGCTGGTGACGGTCCCGGGCCGCGAGCTGGTGGGCCTCTCCTACACCGGTCCGTTCGACGAGCTGCCGGTGCAGCAGGGGGTTGAGCACCGTGTCGTCGCCTGGACCGAGGTCTCCGACGCGGAAGGGACGGGGATCGTGCACATCGCCCCCGGCTGCGGCCAGGAGGACTTCGCCCTGGCGCGGCAGTACGAGCTGGCGGTCCTCGACCCGATCGACGAGTTCGGCATCTTCAAGGACGGCTACGGATGGCAGGCGGGGCGCTTCGCGGGGGCGACCGCGGATCCGTCGGAGGACGTGGCGCTCGACATCGCCGCCGACCTGGAGCGCAAGGGCCTGCTCGTCGCCCGCGAGGGCTACCTGCACAGCTACCCGGTCTGCTGGCGCTGCGGGACGCAGCTGGTCTTCCGCCTGGTGGACGAGTGGTTCATCCGCATGGACCCGTTGCGCGAGCCGATCGCCGAAGTCACGCGCCAGATCCACTGGCTGCCCGAAGGGATCGGCCTGGAGGAGCGCGAGCTCGACTGGCTCCGAAACATGGGCGACTGGATGATCAGCAAGAAGCGCTACTACGGCCTGGCGTTGCCGATCTGGGTGTGCCAGGACTGCGAGGCGTGGGAGGTGATCGGCGGCCGCGACGAGCTGCGTGACCGCGCCGTTGCGGGCTGGGAGGCGTTCGAGGGGCATACCCCGCATCGGCCGTGGGTCGACGCGGTGGAGATCGCCTGCACGTCGTGTGGCGGCCGCGCACGTCGCATCGCCGACGTCGGGAACCCGTGGCTCGACGCGGGCATCGTGGGCTTCTCGACCCTGCGCTGGAACACGGATCGCGAGTACTGGCGCGAGTGGTTCCCGGCCGACTTCGTCACCGAGTCGTTCCCGGGCCAGTTCCGTAACTGGTTCTACGCCCTGCTGACCATGTCGACCGTGCTGGCCAATGAGCCGATGACGCACACCATCTTCGGTTACGCCCTGGTCCGCGACGAGCACGGCGACGAGATGCACAAGAGCAATGCCAATTCGATCCCGTTCGACGAGGGAGCCGAGAGGATCGGCGCGGACGTGATGCGCTGGATGTTCAGTGCCGCCAACCCGGCGGTGAACTTGAACTTCGGGTACGGACCCGGCCACGAGGTGGTCCGCCGCTTCTTCCTCCCACTCTGGAACACGTACGCGTTCTTCGTCTCCTATGCGCGGCTTGATGGGTGGCTGCCGAGCGTTGGATCCGGCGTTGCCGACGGCTCCGGTCGCAGCCTCCTGGACCGATGGATCCTGTCCCGCCTCGACGCCGTCACGAGCGAGGTCCGCGCCGCCCTCGACGCGTATGACGCGCTGCGTGCCACGCGAGCCATCGAGGCATTCGTCGAGGACCTCTCCACCTGGTACGTGCGTCGCAACCGCCGCCGGTTCTGGAAAGGGGAGCTGGACGCCGACAAGGCCGCTGCCTACCAGACGCTCTACGAGGTGCTGGCCACGCTGACCCGGTTGGTCGCGCCGTTCGTGCCGCACCTGGCGGACGCGATCTGGGAGAACCTCGTGGCCGGCGTCGATGCGGAAGCTCCCGATTCCGTCCACCTCTCCGACTTTCCGACGCCGGCGGCAGGGCGCAGGGACGAGGCGCTCGAAGCCGCTGTCGCGCGGGCGCGTCGGGTCGTGGCTCTCGGGCACGCCGCGCGCTCCGCGTCAGGGATCCGCGTGCGCCAACCGCTGCCCGCGGTGCGCCTCCGGCGCTCGGGCGGGGGAGGGTTGAGCGACGAGCCGGCCGTCGACCGCGAGCTCACTGCGCAGGTGCTCGATGAGCTCAACGTCAAGAGTCTCGAGCTGATCCCCGACGAGTCCGCGCTCATCGAGCGAACGCTCCGGCCGTTGCTGCCCGTGCTTGGGCCGCGGCGGGGGAGCGACGTGGCGCCGATCATGGCGGCCGCGAAGTCCGGCACGTGGCGCCAGCTCGACGACGGCCGGGTCGAAGCGGGCGGCCTGTTGCTCGAGCCGGACGAGTTCGAGCTCATCGCACGCGCGCGCGGGGGGCACGAGCTGGCGGAGGAGGCCGACCTGCTGATCGCGCTGGACACCAGCCTGACGCCCGAGCTCGAAGCCGAGGGACTGGCCCGCGAGGTCGCCCATCGGCTCCAGGGTTTGCGCAAGACGGCAGGCTACGAGCTCGCCGATCGCATCGCGGCGACCGCCCGAGGCGACCCTTGACGATCCGGACCGCAGTGAGGAGCTCGAGGTCGGCGGCGGCCGCCTGCGGCTCGCCGTTCGTCGCGCGTAGTACGCTTCGGCGACCGATGAGCCAGGAGTCCTCCCACCGCCGCAGCCTCGTGGAAGGCGGCGTGCTGGGTGGACTGGCGGGTGTCGTGTATCTCGCGGACCAGCTGACCAAAGCACTGGTCGTCGCCAGCGTGCCGCTGCACGGGCGCATCGACGTTGTTGGCGACCTCGTGCAGATCTGGCACGCCCAGAACCACGGCGCGGCGTTCAGCCTGCTGCAGGACTCGCAGCTGCTCTTCCTGGTGGTGAGCGCGCTGGCCCTGGTGACGATCGCGTATTTCTATCGATCCCTGCATGGGCGCAGCCTGTGGCTGTACGCCATCCTGGGGCTCGTGCTGGGAGGCACCCTCGGGAACCTCACCGATCGCATCCGACAGCAGTACGTCACCGACTTCGTGTCGGTGGGGATCGGCAACCTGCGTTGGCCCACCTTCAACGTGGCCGATTCCTCGATCGTGGTTGGCATCCTGTCGATCGTCGTGCTGCTCGCCCTCTTCGAGCGTGGGGACGAGGAGCGCGGGCCCCGTCCGGGGGGTGAACCGGCCGCGAGCCCGGAGCCGTCGCGGGGACCCGGGACAGGCGCGAGCGGGGCCGCCGGTTGAGCGAAGGCTCCAGCGGTACCGCGACCGAGGCACCGCCAGCGAAGCGCCCGGGGGCTCCGCCGGATCGGACGATGCGGGGCCGAGCCATCGCGGGTCGCTTCGACCTGGCAGTGGTCGCGCTCGCCGAGATCAGCCGCGCGCACGCGCAACGGCTGATCGGCGACGGTCGAGCACTGGTCGGCGGGGAGCGGGCGCGTGCCAGCGACCGGCTGCGCGGCGGCGAGGAGATCAGCGTGGTGCTGTCGGCCCCGCGCGACCCCCGGCTCGAGCCGGAGGCGGTGCCACTGCGGGTCGCCTACGAGGACGCGTCGATGCTGATCGTCGACAAGCCGGCCGGCATGGTGGTCCATCCGAGCGCCGGCCACGCGCGCGGCACGCTGGTGCATGCACTGCTCGGGCGCGCGGAGGCCCAGGGCCAGCCGCTCGGCTCGATCGCCGGCGTGGAGCGGCCCGGGATCGTCCATCGGCTCGACAAGGAGACCTCCGGACTGCTGGTCGTCGCCAAGAGCGACCTCGCGCAAGCCAGCCTGATGGCGCAGTTCGGTGACCGCTCCATCGAGAAGGAGTACATCGCCCTGGTTCGCGGCGAACCCACGGCGCCCCGGGGGCGCATCGAGGCTCCGATTGGGCGCGACCCCCGCCAGCGGCAGCGGATGGCGGTCGTCGCCGGCGGTCGCGAGGCGGTGACCGACTATCGGGTGGACGGCGTCGGCGGTGGGTACAGCCTGCTCATCCTCCACCCGCGGACAGGACGAACGCACCAGATCCGCGCTCACCTGGCCTACCTGCACCTGCCCATCGCCGGCGACCAGCGTTATGGGGGCGGCATCGGTCCGGGAGGACTTCAACGCCAGTTCCTGCACGCCTCACGCCTCGCCCTGCGCCGGCCGCTCGACGGACTCCTGGTGCGGGCCTGGAGCGAGCTGCCAGCCGACCTCGCTTCCTCCCTGGA
>VBGQ01000178.1 GCA_005882055.1 Chloroflexota bacterium | reverse complement strand
AGGCGATCCGGGCGATCAAAACCTGGTCGAGCGGCGCCGCGGCATTCACCGCCCTTGAACCGATGCTCAAAGAGGCCGGCCCAGATGCCGTGATCAACCTCACGCCCGCACCGATGCACGCCACGATCAGCCAGGCATGCCTGGAGGCTGGCGTCAACGTTTACTCCGAGAAGCCGATCGCCGCCAGTCTCGTGGAGGCGGATCGGCTCATCCAGACCGCCATGGATCGTGGGCTCCTGTTGCTATGCGCGCCGGCGACGGCTGCTACGCGCCGTTTCGGGTGGCTGGCAGAGATCGTCGCCTCGCAGCGCTTCGGGCCCCTGACCCTGGCCGTTGCGCACCACGCCGACCCCGGCCCCGCGGCCTGGCGGGAGTACACAGGGGACCCCACGCCGTTCTACGGCCCCGGCATCGGTCCGGTCTTCGACCACGGCATCTACCGCCTGCACGGCATGACCGCCCTGATGGGTCCGGTTCGTCGGGTCCAGGCGATGGGTGCCATAAGTCGCCGCGAGCGGGTGGTGCGCGGCGGCCCCTTGACCGGATCGACGCTCGAGGTGACCGCGCCCGACCACGTGCTGATCAACCTCGAGTTCGCCAGCGGCGGCCTGGGTCAGCTCCTGGCCAGCTTTGGGACCGCCAGCACCCTGGCTCCATGGCTCGAGCTGCACTTCACCGGCGCCACGATCAGCTTCCCGGGCGACCAGTACGACAAGGACGCTCTCGCAAGCCTCTACGTGGATGACGAGAGCTCGGTCGGACTGGAGGGCTGGGTTCACGGCATTGGGCCGCCGCCACCACCGGAGCCGCGCCCCGTCGTCGAGACGGGCGTCGCGCACTTCGTGGCCTGCCTGCGCGGTGATGCAACGCCGCTGCTGACCGCTGCGCATGCCAGGCATGTCCTGGACATCGTCCTGAAGGCCTACGACTCGATCCGGGACGGCCGTACGCACGATACGGAGACGACCTTCTGACCTGACCGATCCCGCGCAGCGCGTCTGCGGGGGATGCGCCGTATCCTTGGCGCGATGCCCCTCTTCCGCATGGTCGAGTCGGTCGCGCTCGACAGCCCGGTCGTGGTCGCCGCGTTCGACGGCTGGGTGGACGCGGGCAACGCCGGAACGCTGGCCGCGAGGCAGCTGCTCGGGGACGACAGTCGCGTGGTCGCGACGTTCGACGCCGACACGCTCTTCGACTACCGGGCGCGGCGACCGACGCTCGACATCCTGGACGGCACGCTGCAATCACTCGAGTGGCCGGAACTGCACCTCCGCGCCTCGCATTTCGGCGAGCGCGACCTGCTGGTCCTGACCGGCCCGGAGCCGGATTTTCGCTGGAACGACCTCTCCTCGGAGGTCACCGGCCTGATGAAGCAGCTTGGCGTCTCCACCTGGGTAAGCCTCGGCTCGATCCCCGCTGCGGTCGCCCACACCCGCCCCGTGCCGGTCCTCGGCACTGCATCGGTCCGCGGCATGCTGCCCGATGGTGTCTCCCAGGGGCCGGACGGGCGCCTGCGTGTCCCTGCGGCCGCGCTCTCCGTGCTGGAGCTTGGCGTGACCGCGAGCGGCATTCCTTCCGTCGGATTCTTCGCGCAAGTTCCTCACTACCTGTCGGCCGCGTATCCACAGGCGGCCATCGAGTTGCTGACGCAGGTGGGTCACTACCTGGGCTTCGAACCCTCGCTGGGCGAGCTGCCGATGCAGGCGTTGGAGACGCGGGCGCTGCTCGACGCCGCGACCGCCGCCGACGAGCGCACCAAGGCCCACGTCGAGCGCCTCGAGGAGATGGCCGACCAGGCCCGCATGCCGGTTGGCGACGACCTGATCGCCGATATCGAGCGGTTCCTGCGCGACCGCGACGGTGGAGATCGGGGCAGCGGAGACGGCGGGACGCGCCTGAACTGACGCTGCGCCGCGGTTAGGCCTGTCGGTCCCCGCCGTGCATGGCGCGCAGGACAAGCAGGACGATGGCGCTGCCCAGGATCGCGATCAACAGGGCGCCCAGGAGGCCGGTGGCGGGTGGCTGGTTGAGGACGCTAGTCCAGATCCAGCCTCCCAGGATGCCGCCCAGGATCCCGATCAAGGTGGTGCCCAGGCACCCGTAGCGCTCGCGACCTGGAACGAAGAAGCCTGCCATGGCGCCGGCCAGCAGGCCGACGATGATCCAGCCGAAGATGCCAAGGTCCGGCATGCCCGCTCCTCAGGTGTTGGACCGATGCGCCTCGCCCGGGTTCGGCGCTCCGCGCGAATCCTAGGTGGCGCTAGCCTCCGGCGTCCACCGGGTGGGTGAAGTCGACAACCATGGCGCCGTTCTGAGTGGTGACCGGAAACGACTGCAGCGGTGGGTCGGCGGTCGCGAACGGATCGCCGGCCAATGTCCACGTATGCCCGCGGCAGTCGACCAAGCGGTCCGTTTCCACGTTGAGCCCGCAGTCGCTGACCGGCGACCAGGCGTTCACCACGCTGAACAGCCCGGTCAGGCCACGCGCGATGACGACGTGGATGACCGCGTGCTCGCCGGATCGTCGCTCGCCCAGGAGCCCGTGGGGCGTGTTGAGCAAGAAATCCCTGACGAGGTGACCATTCGTTGGCACCGAGGATGTCGTTGCGACCACGTACACAGAGTCGTCGCGTGGCGGCGCGACGCTGTAGATCAGCGGACGCACCAAGAGCAGCAGGCCCAGCAGGAGCAGGAAGGCCACACCCACCGCCAGTGCGTACCGGGGCAGGTTGCTGCTCACGCCGCCTCCTCCTCCACCGACTCCGGCGTGAGCACAGCGTCAGGCGGCCAGAGCTCAACCAGGACCGCACCCGCCGCGTTGTAGAAGAGGGTCTTGCCGCGTCGCATGGAGCGATCCTCGAGGCGGCGTGTCAGCAGGGTGGTGTGGCCGTGCAGCCAGAGCGGCGGGCGCAGCCGGCTCGCCAGCCATCGAAGCGCTCGCGACCCGCGGTGCATCGGGTCGGGACCATCGTTGATGCCGCGGGGGGCGACGTGGCTGACCAGCAGGACGGGCGCGCGCAGAGGGCGCCAGGCAGTGCGCAACCACGCGGCGAGAACCTGCGATGCCCGCGTGAACCCTCCGACCTGCAGGCCGCTGGCGCCGCCGTGCAGGGGGATACCGGAAAAGCCGATCACGGTGAGCTGGCCATCGGTCCAGGGCCGCCCGTCGGGCAGGGGCTCCGGAAGATGGACCCCGGTGGCGTCGCCGGTGGCCCAGTCTCCGCCGACGTCATGGTTGCCGCGGACGTACGCGAGCGGGACGCTGCCGAAGGCATCGGTCACGAAGCGCAGGTAGTCGACCGGCAGGTCTCCGCATCCAACGATGAGGTCGACCGGGCCGAGGCCCGCCCGCGTCTTCTCCGACTCGAGGCTGACGTCGACCTCGTCCGCCAACGCCAGGATCCGGTACGGTCGCCCGCCGCGTCGTCGGAAGAGCCCTGGATCAGGCCATGCGACGCGGAGCCTGGCCGTCACGGCTGGTCCTCCTCGGATTCCGCCTCCTCAACCTCGCCAACCCGGCCCTGATCGTCACGCTGTCGAGCCGCGAAGGCCTCCTCGGCCGCATCTGCCTCGTCGGCGCTGCGCGCGATCTCGACGCGCGTCGGGCCGCCGCGCACCACCTCGGTGGTCGGGGAGAAGCGTCCCTCCCCCGCCTGGCGGAGCTCCTCCGAGCCGAGCATGCTGGTCGTGCCCGAGCCAGGGTGCGAGGAGGCCGTGGCACCGGGCGGCAGGAGGTCGGTGACATCCGCGTCCACGGCCACCGCCCCGTTGCGAAGGGCCGCAGCGATCCGGTTGTGCCCGTCGACCACCCAGTACTCGTCACCGATCCTGAGCAGCTCGACCGGCGGAAGGATGGCCAGGCGGTTGGTGGCCTGCTGGATCCGCTGCCAGCGCGAATCCCAGTTGGCGCCGCGCAGCTGTGGCAGCGGCAGGAAGTCGGTGGTGTTCTGCGATGGGTGCCGGGCGGTGCCGGCTATCTGCGCGAGCGGGACAGTCTCGAGGCCCCTCGGATGCCGGCTGCCCGAGAACGCATCGGGGTGAGGGCACGCTCCCGTCTCACCCGCTTCCCGAGTTCTAGGAGGCAGCATCGTCCGATGGCCACGGTGACCTTTGACCACATGGTCAAGCGCTATCCCGGCGACGTCCTCGCCGTGAACGACCTCAACCTCGAGATCAACGATGGCGAGTTCCTGGTCCTGGTGGGACCGTCCGGATGCGGCAAGACGACAGCGCTGCGCTGCGTGGCTGGACTGGAGGAGATCAGCGACGGCCGGCTCTTGATCGGCGACCGGGTCGTGAACGACGTCCCCGCCAAGGACCGCAACATCGCGATGGTCTTCCAGAGCTACGCGCTCTATCCGCACATGAGCGTCTATGACAACCTCGCCTTTGGGCTGAAGCTGCGCAAGACGCCGAAGGACGAGATCAAACGACGCGTCGCGGACGCGGGCAAGATCCTTGGCCTGGACCAGCTGCTCGATCGCAAGCCCAAGGCGCTCTCCGGCGGGCAACGGCAGCGCGTCGCGCTCGGACGGGCCATCGTCCGCGAGCCATCGGTCTTCCTCATGGACGAACCGCTCTCGAACCTCGACGCCAAGCTCCGAGTCGAGACGCGCGCGAACATCGCCCGCCTGCATCAGCGCCTGGGGGCGACCACGGTCTACGCCACCCACGACCAGGTCGAGGCCATGACCATGGGCGACCGCATCGCGGTCATGCGCGATGGGCTGCTCCAACAGGTTGGCACGCCGCAGGACCTCTACGACCACCCGCAGAACGTGTTCGTGGCCGGCTTCATCGGCTCACCGGCCATGAACTTCGCGACAGCGGCCATCAGCGATGGCGGCTTGATGATGGGGAGCCAGAAACTCGGCACGTCCGAGCGGTTGAGCGACCTGATCCGCGGTCGGGCACAGGGCTCGAACGTGCTGCTTGGCTTCCGTCCGGAGCACCTCGACCTCGTCGACACGGGAGACGCCGCCCTGCGGATCCCGGCCAAGGTCGACGTGGTCGAGTACCTGGGCAACGAGGAACTGCTGCACGCCCAGATGGAGGGAGCGGAGATCGTTGCCCTGGTGCCATCCGATCGCAAGGTCGAAGCCGGTCAGGAGGTCGAGTTCACCGTTCCTGCCGACAAGCTGCAGATGTTCGATCCCGAGACGGAAAAGAGCCTCATGAACTGAAAGCCGTCCGGCGACGGCAGGGGGAGTGCACCTGGAGTGAGACCGATACCCCGGCGGGACAGCGTAGGCCCGCCACCCGCGGAGGGCCGTTGCGCGCCAGCGCCAACGCCCAACTAGGAGGAAACATGAGATCTGGTTGGCGATTCATCACACCCCTGGTTGGGCTCGTTCTGGTCCTGGCCGCGTGCTCGGGCGGGAATAACGCCGGCAGCGCACCAGCCGGGAGCGGAGGCGGAGACCTCCACGGCGCGACGGTGACGGTGATCGGCACCTGGACCGACGTCGAGCAGACCAACTTCCTCGCCATGGTCAAGCCGTGGGAGGATCAGACCGGCGCCAAGGTGAAGTACCAGGGCACCCGGTCGATCAACGACATCCTGGCGGCCGGCATCCCGACCGGTGTGCTGCCCGACCTGGCAGGCCTCCCCGGCCCCGGCCAGATGAAGGAGTACGCGGACGCCGGGGCGCTGAAGCCGCTCGACGACGTGCTCGACGTGAAGACGTACACCGGTGAGACGTCGCCCGGCCTCGTCAAGCTTGGACAGGTCGACGGGAAGACCTACGGGGTCTTCATCAAGGCGTCGATCAAGGGACTCATCTGGTTCAACCCCAAGCTGCATGACTACACCAGCGCGCCGCCGGCGACCTGGGATGATCTCAAGACCCAGGCGGCGGCGAACAAGGGCAACGCCAAGGCGATCTGGTGCCTGGGCATCAGCTCCGGCGATGCGTCCGGGTGGCCGGCGACCGACTGGATCGAGTCGATCCTGCTGCGCCAGGCCGGGCCGGATGTGTACAACAGCTGGTGGCAGGGCAAGACCAAGTGGACCGATCCGGCCATCAAGGCGGCGTTCGACACCTACATGAACGACGTTGTCGCCAACACCTACGGCGGCGGGACCAACGCGGTCGCCACCAAGTTCGACCTGGCTGGTGACCCACTCTTCGCCACGCCTCCTGGCTGCGAGCTCTTCCACCAGGCAAGCTTCATCACCGGCCTCGGCAAGTTCCCGAAAGAGAAGTCTGGAACGGACTACAACTTCTTCCCATTCCCCGCGATCAACGACCAGTTCAAGAGCGCGGTTGAGGGTGCCGGCGACCTCTTCGGCATGTTCCACGACACTCCGGCCGCCAAGTCGCTGATGAAGTACCTCGTGACTGCCCCAGCCCAGGACGTCTGGGTCAAGGCCGGCGGGGCACTGTCAGCCAACAAGAACGCGACCGACTACCCCGACGACATCAGCAAGCGTTCTGCTGAAATCCTCTCGAAGGCGACCGACTTCGTGTTCGACGCCTCGGACAACATGCCGACGGCTATGAATGCCGCCTTCTGGACGCACATGGTGACCTTGACCGGCGGAAAGGAGACGGTTGACCAAGCGCTGGCGGCACTGCAGAAGGTCGCCGACGACGCCTATTCCCAGTAACGCGACGTAACCCGCGCGAGGGGCGCGGCAGGCGCCGCGCCCCCCGTTCACCCACCTCAACGGCGCTGGAGGTTGGCTGATGGTGAGCAAGTTGGTCACGGCGTTGATCGTCGTGATCGTCGTGCCTGGAGTCCTGGTCGGCTATATCTGGCTGACGGAGCAGGTGCTCCGCCTCGTCTCGGAGCGCATGAAGCCGCGCATCCGGCCCTGGCTTTGGTTGGCGCCTGCGCTCGGCCTGCTCGGCCTCTTCCTGGTCTACCCGATGATCGGCACGGTCATCACCAGCCTGCAGGACAAATTCGGCAAGAAGTTCGTGGGACTCACGAACTACTCGTGGTTCTTCGGCAGCGACGATGCCCTGACCGCGCTCAAGAACAACCTTCTCTGGCTCGTCTTCCTGACGCTGCTGACGGTCGGCATCGGCCTGCTCGTGGCGGTACTCGTGGACCGTGTGCGATATGAGTCGATCGCCAAAAGCGTGATCTTCGTGCCCCTGGCCATCAGCATGGTCGCGGCCGGGATCATCTGGCTCTACATGTACAACTACAACCCGCCGGGTAGTCCGCAGACCGGCACGCTGAACGCCGCGATCGGCGCCGTGGGTGTCGGTCCCATCCCCT
>VBGQ01000177.1 GCA_005882055.1 Chloroflexota bacterium | reverse complement strand
CTCATCGCCTTCGACGAAGCCTCGAGCCGTGACGAGTCGCAGCACACCGTGCTGCTCTTCGCTGGGCCCGGTCTGACCCCTGGCACGCGTGCTGGCGAGCGCGCCGACCATTACGCGCTGCTGCGCACGATCCAGGCGATCTTTGGGCTGGATTGCCTCGCGGAGAGCTGTGGCGCCCCGGTGCTGCCCGAGCTCGCGGCGGATTCCTGAGCGGCTAGAGCCAGTCGCCTCCCGCGTCGCCGACCATGACCCCGGCGTCCAGCTCCGACTCGAAGAGTGCGAGCTCCTCGTCGGGGATCCCATAGCTGTGCTCGTCGGCTGGGAAGGCGCCGCTGCGCACCTCCGCCGCGTACGCCTCGATGGCCTTCCGCGTCTCCTCGCCGAGGTGGCCGTACTGCTTGACGAAGCGCGCCAGCCGCCCCTCGGTGATGCCCAGCATGTCGTGCCAGACGAGCACCTGGCCGTCGCAGCCCGCGCCCGCGCCAATCCCGATGGTCGGGATCCGGAGCGACTCGGTGATGCGCGTCGCCACCCGCGCGGGGACGGCCTCGAGCACGATCGCGAAGCAGCCCGCTGCCTGCAGGGCCTGGGCATCGGCGAAGAGCTGGCGCGCCTTGGAAGCGGTTCGGCCCTGGGCCTTGTAGCCGCCGAGCATGGTGGCCGATTGGGGTGTCAGACCGATGTGGCCCATCACCGGAATGCCCGCGCCGACCAGGGTCCGCACCCGCGACAACGACGCGCCGCCGCCCTCGAGCTTCACGGCGTCCGCATTCGCCTCCTTGACGAAGCGGATCGCGTTCTTGAGGGCATCCTCGTCGCTGACCTGGAACGAGCCAAACGGCATATCGCCGATGAGCAGCGGCCGCCCGATGCCGCTGCGGGCCGCGCGGGTCAGGACCACCATCTCGTCCATCGTGGCCGGGACGGTCGACTCGTGGCCCAGGACCGTCATGGCGGCGGAGTCGCCGACCAGCACCAGGTCGACGCCGGCCTGCGAGGCAAGCCGCGCGCTGGGTGCGTCGTAGGCGGTGACCATCACGATCTTGCGGCCATCGGCCTTCATGGATGCCAGCTCGGGAAGGGTCATCCGGGGTCCGCTGCTCATCTCGCCTCCTCGTCCAGGAGCACATTGTCTATCAGACGTGTCGAGCCCACGCGAACTGCGCCGGCCAGTGTCGGGCCATCCAGGTCGGCGACGGCCAGGTAGTCGACCACGATTCCCTCGGCAGAGTCCAGCATGCGCCGGGCGGTGGCCAGCGCGGCCTCGGTTCCGCCTCCGGCGCGACAGGCCTCCAGGCCCGCCTGCAGGGCTTGCGAGAGCGCCAGCGCTCGTCGGCGCTCATCGGGCTCCAGGTAGGCGTTTCGGCTCGACAGCGCGAGGCCATCGGCGTCGCGGACGATAGGGATCACCCGCAGCTCGATCGTCAGGTTCAGGTCGCGGAGCATGGTGCGAATCACCGCCGCCTGCTGCGCATCCTTGCGCCCGAAGTAGGCGACCGAGGGCTGCACGATGTTGAACAGCTTCAGGCAGATCGTGGCCACCCCCCGGAAGTGCGTGGGACGCGAGGCACCTTCCAGGATGGAGCCCAGTTGGGTGACCTCGACCGCGGTCTGGAAGTCCAGCGGATAGACCTCCTCGACGGTCGGGGCGAAGAGCAGGTCGATGCCGGCCTCCTCGGCAAGCAGCTTGTCGCGCTCGAGGTCGCGCGGGTAGCTGGCCAGGTCCTCGGTGGGCCCGAACTGCGTCGGGTTGACGAACAGGCTCGCCACAGCCACGTCGCACTCCTGGTCGCAGGTCCGAAAGAGCGTCAGGTGGCCCTCGTGGAAGGCGCCCATGGTGGGCACCAGACCGATGCGCATCGCCTCCTCGCGCGGGGTCATGAGCGCCTCCCGCACGCCGGCGACCGTCTGGACCACCTTCACGGGCGGGTCGCCTTGGCCAGGGCCCGATAGAGCGGCGCCACCTCGGGTGCGCGTTCTTCCAGCGTGCGAAGGTGGCTCTCGACCGTCCCCCAGTCGCCGCGCGCGATCGGTCCGGTCAGGACGAATCCGTTCTCGATGGTGCGCTGCATGAGTGGAACGAGCGCCTCCGGCGGCGCCCCGACCTGCTCGAACAGCTCCGCCGCGGTCCGATACAGCGTCACCAGGTAATTCCCCGCGATGACCGCCGCGGCGTGGTAGAGCGGGCGGTCCGCGTCCGCCAGCGGGAAGGGCTTGAGGCCCAGCGTCTCCGCAAGCCAATTCGCCGCCTGCGCCGCTTCGTCCGTCTCGGCGGTGACCGCTGCCCAGGCGCCGTCCAACTGCTCGGGACCGCGCTCAGTGGAGAGCGTCTGCAGCGGGTGGACGCTGAAGCGCCGTGTGTGCGGATCGAGCGCACCTAGGGTCGTGGCGCCGGAGACGTGCGCGATCCAGGGGCCCTCGGGAACCGTACGAGCGGCCTCGGGGATCGCCGCGTCGGGCACGCAGAGCACCACCAGGTCAACCGGAGCGCCGGCCGCTTCGCGCCCGGCGCTCACCGCCAGGCCGCGCTCCTTGAGGCGCGCCGCAATGGCGCCGCCGGCCCGCCCCGTGCCCACCACCCGCACCGATTCGATCACCGCGTCGAGTCTATCCTCCCGCCGTGGAGATCCTCCGCATCATCGATCGGACGACGAGCGCACTCATCGCTGGCGCCGTCGGGGCGACGGTGGTCACGCTGGTGCTGCGCATCGCCGGCGCGGAGGGCGTGCCGGTCTTCATCGGCTCGGCGGTGGCGCTCGCGATGCTGGCCGCGTTGGTGGGCGAAGCCACCGACCAGCTGGGCGGGCGCCTGGGGCCGGGCGCAACCGGCGTCCTGCAGTCGGCGTTGGGCAACCTGCCCGAGCTGCTGATCAGCCTCTTCGCGCTGCAGGCCGGCCTGGTGACCGTGGTCCAGACCGCCCTGATCGGGTCGATCCTGGCCAACTCGCTGCTCGTGCTTGGCCTCGCGTTCCTGCTGGGCGGCCTGCGCAACGGGACGCAGCGGTTCGCCTCCGAGGCACCTCGCATGATCGCGGTCCTGCTGCTGCTCGCCACCGCGGCGCTGGCCATCCCGACACTGGCCACAGCCCCGGGTGGCCCGGACGCCGGGCACGCCACAGAGCTCTCGGTGATCGCCGCGCTGGTCCTGCTCGTGGTCTTCGCCGCTTCGGTGCCGTTCTCCATCGGAGGCGGACATGGTGCCCGGGTCGAAGGGCACGCCGAGGAGCGCGCCTGGCCGTTCTGGCTGCCGATCGCGCTGCTGATCGTCACCGGACTTGGGGCTGCCCTCGTCAGCGACTGGTTCGTAGAGTCGCTGCGCCCGGCGATGGCGACCCTCCACCTCTCCGAGGAATTCGTTGGCCTGGTGATCGTCGCCATCGCCGGCAACGCGGTGGAGAACGTGGTTGGCGTCCAGATGGCCGTGCGGAATCGGTCAGACCTGTCGGTGAGCCTGATCCTGAACAGCAGTCTCCAGGTGGCGCTGGCGCTGACCCCGGCGCTCGTCCTGCTGAGCCTGATCGTGGGCGCCAGCCCCATGACGCTGGTCGTCCAGCCATTGCTCATCGGCGCGCTTGCTCTGACGGCGCTCTTGTCCGCCCTGATCACCCTGGATGGCCGCAGCACCTGGCTGGAGGGGCTCGCCCTGATTGGGCTCTACGTGATCGTGGCGGCCTCGGTGTGGTGGGGTCCGGCTGTCCGCGTCTGAGCGCTCAGGTCGGCTCCAGATAGACCTCGTCGATGTAGCACCAGATCCAGTCCTCGCCCTTTTCGAACGACTGGATAATGGGGTGCTGGGCGGCCTGGAAGTGCTTGGACGCGTGCTGGTTGGGCGATTGATCGCAGCAGCCAACGTGCCCGCAGGCACGGCAGAGGCGCAGGTGCACCCAGCTGCCGCCCGCTCCTCCGAGCCCCGCACTATCTTCACGGCCAGGGAGCCATCGGTCCACGCAGCCAGGGCGTCGAACAGGTCGTCGGCGCTGGAGACTGCCTTGCCACCCGCCTCCACGATGAGGTCGCCCTCGGCGATCCCCGCCTTCTCGGCCGGGGAGCCTTCCTCAACCTCGCGAACCAGCAGCCCATCCCGCTCCGGCAGGCCAACGGCTCGCTGCAGGTGACGCGCGACGTGCGCGGGCGCCAGCCCAACGCCCAGCCGTCGTCGCTGTGGCTCTTCGCCGCGACCCAGTGAATCGACCTTGGCCTTCAGCGCCGGGTCGGCAGCGATCGCCTGGTAGAAGCCGCTCCCCAGGCGGTTCGTGTTGATGCCGAGCAGACGTCCCTCCGTGTCGACGATCGGTCCGCCGGACGATCCCGGCATCAGGGGCGCGGTGTGCTCGACCGCTCCGGCGACCCGCCGGCCACGAGGGCCGCGGAACGAGCGCCCGATCCCCGATACGAAGCCGGCGGTGACCCGCAGGCCCTGTCCGGACGGGTTGCCGATCGCGATCACCGGCGCTCCGATCTCCAGCGATCCGCCGTCGCCCCAGTCGAAGGCCTTGGTGTCGCCGGTTTCAACGCCGATCACCGCGAGGTCGCCATCGCCGTCGACGCCCAGCACCTTGCCATCGGCCTCGCGGCCATCCAGGAAGTAGACGTGCACCTCGTCGCCGTGCAGGTTGTGGGCGTTGGTCAAGACCTTGCCCTTCTCGAGCACGACCCCCGAACCGCCCCGCCATCGGTTGCCGACGCCCACCGTCGACCCGTTCACGCCCGCCGCGACCTTGGCGATCGCCGCGCCGAGCTCATCAAGGGACCCCATCGGTCCTGCCTCCATCTCTGCTGTGGTTGCGAGTAACTAGTAATCTGCAAGTTACAAGCAAGAACCACCGAATGCAAGGGGCGCAAGACCGATGGCGTACGATCGGAGCATGCCAGGAGCCGAATCTCCGCTCGCCGCTGCCCTCGAGCGGGTGGGGGACCGATGGAGCCTGCTCCTCATCGAGGCGCTCCTGGAAGGGCCTCGCCGATTCAACGAGCTGCAGGCCGGCGTTGCCGGCATCGCCCCGAACATCCTGTCGGACCGCCTGAAGCGCCTCGAGTCCGAGCGCGTGATCCGATCACAGCCCTAC
>VBGQ01000176.1 GCA_005882055.1 Chloroflexota bacterium | reverse complement strand
GCAGCGCATCCGGCCCGAGATCCTTGGTGAGATACCCTGCTGCGCCGTTGCGCATCGCTTGCAGCAGGTCTCGCCGGTCCTCGGAGATGGTGAGCATCACGATCTTGGTGTCGGGCAGCCGCGGCACGAGCTCCCGCAGCAGGCTCAACCCATCCGCCCCCGGCAGGTTGATGTCCATCAGCAGCACGTCCGGATGGAGCCGAGGCGCCACGTCGAGCACCTCCTGCGCGGTCGCCGCCTCCGCGACGACCTCAATGTCCGGCGCGACAAGCGCCTGGCGAACGGCCGATCGCACGAGTGCGTGATCGTCGACGAGCATGACGCGGAGCGGTGCGACGGCCATCAGCGGCTCCCCATCAGCGGCTCCCCGTCAGCCCAGGGGTCTCCGGCGGCGGGTTCAGCGGCAGGTCGACGGTCACCCGCGTCCCGTCCTGGATCCCCGAGTCGATCGCAAGCCGTGCCCCAATCAGCTCCGCGCGCTCATGCATGCTGCGTAGACCATACCCGCTCCCCCCGCTCGCGGCGGCGTCGAAGCCTCGTCCGTTATCGGTCACCGTCAGGCGAATGGCACCGTCCTGGCGCCCAACCGCCACTCGCACCAGCGTTGGATCGGCGTGCTTACGCGCGTTAGTCAGGGCCTCCTGCGCGATCCGCAGCAGCTCCGCCTGGACGCGCGGGGCCAGCGCATCGGCCGCTGGATCGCAGGTGCACTCCGCCTGGATCCCGAATCGGTCCGAGAAGTCGGCCACGAAGCGCTGCAGCACCTCTGCGAAGGAGGCCCCCTCTGCCGGGCGCAGGGCCAGGATCGCCTGGCGCGCCTCGGCCAGGGCGGACTCCAGTGCATCGGCCACCTCCGTCGCCAGCCCACGTGCTTCTTCCGAGAGCTCGAGCCCGGCCAGCCGCGCCTGCTTGAGCTTGGCAAACCACAGCTCCTGGCTCATCCCGTCGTGGATCTCGCGCGCAAGCCGGGCGCGTTCGTCCGCGGTGGCGCGCGCAACGTCCGCCTCGCGCAGCACCACGAGCTCGGCATTGGCCCGCCGCAGCGCGCGCACCTGCTCGCGGCTCTCCACCGCCAACCCCACCAGCAGGATTCCGTCGAAGACGATCCGCTCCAGGTCGCCCAGGGTGACGATTGAGCTGTAGATCCCGGGGTGGATCGCGAACTGGACCTGGCTGAAGGCCGCCACGATCAGACCGATCGACAGGAACGCGTCCAGGCCCTGGCGATGGCGCCGGAAGCTCTGATAGGCCAGCGCGGCGGCTCCCAGGAACCCGAGACCGATGACGACCTGGATGCCCACCAGGAAGCGGGCGCCGAAAGCCACCACCGGCGCTGTCGGGTCCGTCTGGAGCGTGGCAAGCTCGGAGGGACCCAGCAGCATCGGCAGCGATGGCTGGATGCCCGCCCCCACGGCGATCAGCCCGATGATCACGAGCGCAGGGGCGTAGAGCACGAGTAGGGCGGGCCACTTGTCTGCGCTCCACCGGCGCCAGCCGGCCAACCCGGCCAGGAGCAGCAGCGCCGCCGAGGCACCTCGATACAAGACCGTGGCCATCACGGGCAGCTGGCCGGGATTGGAGAGATCCAGCCCGAAGGCCGATCCGGTGCCGCTCACCAGCACCGCGACGTGCAGCGTGTTGACCGCCGCGACAACCAGGAATGCGGATGCCCGCAGGAGCGCCTCGGCGTCTCGGCCCTCCCGGAAGTGCGCCCAACCAAGGGCCGCGACGGCGGTGGCGACCAGCGCGGCCACGGTGTTGATGGTCACTTCCAGCGGCGCGTTGAGTGTCGCGGCCGCGATGTAGGGGTCCAGCAGCACCAGGAGCGTCCCGACGCTGAGGATCACCGGGACCAGCGCGATCCCGAGCTCGGTGCCTCGCTCCGAATCGGTCACGCCTGCGCCTGTGACTCCGCCTCCCGCAGGAGCGCGACCAGCTCGCCGTGGAGGTGCCCGTTGCTCGCGAGCGCGGTAGGGCCCGCGTAGCCCACCTCACCCTCCAGGTTGGTCATGCGTCCGCCGGCCTCCGCGACGATGAGCGCGGGCGCTGCGAGGTCCCAGAGCCGCGGGCCGACCTCGATCATCGCCTCCGCGGATCCCTGCGCGACGAGCATGTAGCCCCAGAAGTCACCGAACCCGCGGTCGCGCCACGCCTGATCCAGGATCCTGCGCAGCCCGGCGCCGCGACCCGCGGCGTCGATCGAGCGCAGGGTCGAGAACAGGATCTGCGCCTGACCGAGCTCGCTCACCTTCGAGACGGAGATCGCCTGCTCGCGTCTCTCGTGACGGACGCCGGCCCCGCGACCGCGGACGGCGGTCCAGCGCTGGCCGAGCGCCGGCGCGGAGACCAGTGCAGTCACCAGCTCCCCTCCCCGCTCGACGGCCAGCAGCGTCGCCCAGATCGGGATGCCGCGCACGAAGTTGTGGGTGCCGTCGATGGGATCCACGATCCAGCGCGTCTCGCCGTCGCCGGGCTCAGTCCCGAACTCCTCGCCCAGGATCCCGTGCGTCGGGTACTGGGCGGCAATCCGCTCGCGAACGCGCGTCTCGACCTCGGTGTCCGCCTGGGTGACCAGGGTGCGGTCGTGCTTCGCGGTGATGGTCAGCTCACCGGCGAAGTGACCCAGGGCGATCCGATCGGTCTCATCAACCAGCCGGTGCGCGAAGTCGAGCAGGGCAGCGGGCGAGTCCGGCACGCGGGCAGTCTCGCACGCCGTGTCGAATCGGTAGCATGCGCAAATGCCGAACGCCGACCTCGAGCAGCTCGCCGCCGACTACTGGGACGCGTTCCTGGAGCGCAACCCGGTGCAGGGCACGGCGATTGGCGACCACCGCTACGACGACCGCCTGACCGACATCACCCCCACAGGACGCGCTGCCGCCGAGCGACGCTTTGAGGAGGTTGCGGGTCGGGTTGCCGACCTGGATATGCCTGGATTGACCGATGAGGAGACGCTCTCCGTCTCGGCGCTGCGGCACCTGATCGGCGCGGAGCAGACCTTCCTGGAGGCCGATCCGCTGGCGTACACGGTCGATCACATGAATGGGCCGCAGGTGGCCTTCCTGGACGTGCCTTCATTCCAGCCGCTTCGAGACGCGGGCGACGGGGACGCGATGCTCGCACGCTGGCGGGCGATGGGCCCGTGGACCGATGACCTCGTCGCCAACCTGCGCCGCGGCCTTGACGACGGCCATTCGCCAGTCGCCATCCACGTCGAGCGGGTGATCAGCAGGACCCGCCCCTGCCTCCCGCCGACTGGGCGGCGTTGGCCAGTGACCTGGAAGCCGCGGTGCGCGAGGGCGTGCGGCCGGCATTCGTCCGCTATCGCTCCTTCGTGGCCGAAGAGGCTCTCCCGCGCTCCCGGGACGAGGCGCACGCCGGCATGGGAAACCTCCAGGGCGGGCTCGAGCGCTACGCCGCGCTGGCGCATGCGCACACGACCACCGGGCTCGAGCCGGGAGAGCTGCACGGCATCGGCCTGGAGGAGATCGCCCGCATCGATGCGGAGATCGCCGGGCTGGGGCGCAGGGTCCTGGGCACGGACTCGCTGGCCGCGACGCTCGCGAGCCTGCGCAACGATCGGAGCCTCTACTTCGCCACCCGGGACGAGGTGCAGGACGTGGCGGAGCGATCGCTGCGGGCCGCGGAGGCGGCGATCCCCGAGTGGTTCGGCCGGCTCCCCGCGACGCCGTGCGAGGTGGTCGTCATGCTCCCGCACGAGGAGGCGCACTCGACCATCGCCTACTACCGCGAGCCGGCGGCGGATGGCGGGCGGCCGGGGCGCTACTACATCAACACCTCCGAGCCCCAGACCCGCCCGCGCTACGAGGCCGAAGCGCTCGCCTTCCACGAGTCGGTGCCCGGCCACCACCTGCAGGTCGCCATCGGCCAGGAGCTCACGTCGCTGCCGACCTTCCGCCGCCACGCTGACGTCACCGCCTTCGTCGAGGGCTGGGGGCTGTATGCGGAGCGGCTGGCGAACGAGATGGGGCTCTACTCCGGCGACCTGGACCGCCTGGGGATGCTCTCGTACGACGCGTGGCGCGCGTCACGGCTGGTGGTCGACACCGGGATGCACGCCCTGGGCTGGTCGCGCACGCAGGCGATCCAGTTCATGACCGAGCACAGCGCGCTCGCGGTCAACAACATCACCAACGAGGTGGACCGATACCTGGTCTGGCCGGGCCAGGCGCTGGCCTACAAGGTCGGCCAGCTCGAGATCCGACGCCTGCGGACCGATGCCGAGGCGCGCCTCGGCGGTCGCTTCGACATCCGGACCTTCCATGACGCGGTGCTGGGCCACGGCCCCCTGCCGCTCGGGACCCTCCGCGAGGCCGTCTCCCGGGACCTGGGCCTCACCGCGTAGCGCCCGCGTCAGGCGTGCGCCCTTGCGAATTCGCTGCACCTAGTCGGCTGGCGACTAGGAATGCGCGGGGTGGCGCCGTCCGCCAGCCACCCAGTCACCCCAAGACTGCTGGAGTGGGCAAGGCACTCGATCGGCGAGATTCAAGTCACCCGGCGACTACGCGCGTCGCTCCACCACTTCCGCGCTGGGCGTCAGTCGGCGGCGGTCACAGCTTCGGGCGGGCCGGCGGCCAGCTGCTCCCGGAGCCTCGGGGGAGTCACCACGTCGCCCTTCGCCTCGTACTCCGCGATTGCGCGAGCCAGGGCCGCGCTCCATCTGTCGCGACGGCCGGCTCTCGATTCCACCCATGCCTGGGCTTCGAACACTCCACCGCGAAGTTCGAGGAAGTCCGTGGGCTCGACCAGCGCGATCGCCTCGCCGACGAGGCGTTGTGCGTCCTTGAGGCGGCCGCCGTCAGCTGCGAGCTCCGCAGCCGCGCTTCGCCAGGCGACCTGGGTCGCGATGTCGTCCGGGGCGCCGTTCTCCTGGGCGAGTCTGATGGAGGCCTCAGCCTCCTCCGCCCTGCCCAGCTCGACGAGGACACCCGCTCGCATCGCCGCCAGGGTCGAAAGCACGCCGGTCTCGCCGAGCGATTGAAGGATGGCGATACCGTCCGCGAGCGCAGCATCCGCGGCCTCGAGGTCGCCGGCGAGTCTCTCCAGCCAGCCACCGTGCAGTGCAATGGTCCCGACCAGCCTCAGGAGGCCGCGGTCCTCAAGATACGTCCTCGTGGCGCTGAATCGAGAGCGCGCTTCCTCGAACTGGCCAAGCATCGCGAAGAGCGCAGACGTGAATATTAAGAGGTTCGAGTCCCCGCTCTCCCGCGAGAGGGCTTCGATGCGGTCTATGGCTTCGACCGCGGGCACCGGTCCGTAGCGCAGGGCATTGCACATGTCCGCGCGGACTCTGGCCCCGAGTCGCGGATCGTCATTTGGCCCGAGAAGAGCCCTTGCGCGTTCGACGGCCGCCAGGTCATCCATCCATCGGCAATGACCCAGATGAATCTCCGCTCGCGTCATCTCGGCCCGTACGAGACCTGATGTGTTTCCTCGGGCTTCGGCGAGGGCATAGACCCGATCGGCAAGTGCGAGGAGAGAGGCCTCATTCGCCGTCGAGTCGACGAGAAATCGCCACCCGGCGTCTTCGAGATCGGCGCGCAGCCCTAGGAGGTCATCGCCGGACTGGGCCGCAGCCGCCCGCACCTCCTGGTAGCGCGCCGTGCCGCGGGCGAAGTCCCCTGCAGCCACCGACAGATCAGCGAGATGCATCAGGAGCTCCCCGCGCTCCCGCGCGTCGTCGAGGAGGGCGATTGCGCGCGAAAGCAGGGTTTCTGCCGCGGGCGCGTCGAGGCGGGCCGATGCTCGCAGCCCTGCCGCTCGCAGATGCTCGGCAGCCCGGCTCGCCAACGTCCGCGTCAGCTCATCGGTCAACCCAAGCTCGTTGCGATAGCGATGTGCCTGCTCCAGGTGGTAGCCGATGACCTCTTCGTACTCAAGCAACCGCTCTCCCGCGACCCGTTCGAGCCACGCCGCGAAGCGAGCATGGAGATCGGCCCGCTGCTCCTTGGGGAGTGATCCGTATGCGGCGTCGCGAACCAGGATGTGGCGGAACCGGAAGGCCTCATCGCCCGTCGTCCCGGAGCGATCAGGCCGAACGAGCTCCTTGCGGACCAGCGCCATCAGGCGAGGGCCAAGCTCCTCGCGCCGCTCAGGGGGCGACAGCTCGACGACCGCCGAGCGTTGAAAGACCTTGCCAACCACCGAAGCTCGACCGATGAGGTCGCGTTCGGATGGTTCGAGCCGGTCGAGGCGTGCGGCAACCAGGGCGGAGACGGTGGGCGGCACATTGATCTTCTCCAGGTCCTCGGCGGCCCGCCAGCCGCCGTTCACCTGGCGCAGGACACCTTCGTCGACCAACATCGCAACCAGCTCCTCCACGAAGAGCGGGTTCCCCTCTGCGGTTTCGCCAATTCGGCTCTGGATGGCCTGCGCCAGCGCCTCGTCGCCGATGAGGTTGTCAACCAGTCGCGCGGAATCCTCCTCGCCCAGTGGCTCCAGGAGGATGGTCGTCGCGTTCATCTTTCCGCCGCCCCACTGTGGCCGTTCGTCCAGCAGCTCGGGGCGCGCGATGGCGCAGAGCAGGATCGGCGCCTCTCGCGACCAGTCTGCGATGTGCTCCACGAGATCAAGCAGCGTGGGCTCCGCCCAATGGAGGTCGTCCATGACGACGATCAGCGCCTTGCGGGCGGCGATAGTCTCGAAGAACTTGCGCACGCCCCAGAAGATCTCCTCTGTCGGAATAGCCGCACCTGAAAGACCGATGGCGGCGGCGACGCGGTCCGCGATCGCCTGGCTCTCGTCGGCGCCGGCAAGTAGGCCGTCCAGCTTTCGGCGGGCGGTCTCGACCGGGTCAGCGGGCGTGATCTCGGCGGCTGCCTGCGCCAGCTCGACTATCGGCCAGAACGTGATCCCCTCGCCATAAGGGAGGCATCGGGCTCGGAGCACCTGAGCATCGCCCCGAACCTGCTGCAGGAATTCATGGAAGAGCCGGGACTTCCCGACGCCCGCCGTGCCAAGGAGCGTGAAGAGGTGGCACGAGCGCTCCGCCACTGCTCGCTCAAACGCCTGCCGCAGCAGCTGCTGCTCGCGCTCCCGATCCACGAGCGGCGTGTCGTGGCGTCGCGTCGGCTCGTGCTCCTTCAGGCCGACCAGCCGAAAGGCTTCGACAGCCTCGGCCTTGCCCTTGAGCTCCAACGGCGGCATCGGCTCCGCATCGACGGCATCGCGCACCAGTCGATACGTCGTCGAGCCGAGAAGGACCTCACCTGGGCTGGCCGCCTGCTCCAGCCGCGCGGCCACATTCACGGCGTCACCGGTGACAAGTGTTTGGTGTGAGGCCCTGTCGCCGGTCACCACCTCGCCGGTGTTGACCCCGATTCGGAGGGCGATCGGTGCCCAGCCCGTTCCCGCCATCTCCTCGTTGAGCAGATCCACCGCGCCACGCAGAGCGTGAGCGGCTCGCGCAGCGCGCAGGGCATCGTCCTCGTGGAGGGTCGGTATCCCGAACACGGCCATCACCGCGTCGCCGATGAACTTCTCGACCGTGCCACCGTGGCGCTCCACCACGTGGCGCATCGCGTCGAAGTAGCGGGCGAGCATGCGGCGCGTGGACTCCGGGTCGGTCTGCTCGCCGCGGCTGGTGGAGCTGACGATGTCGGCGAAGAGGATGGTGACCGTCTTCCGAACCTCGCCCGACAGTGCGGCGGCCGCGGTTAGCGGCGTCGCGCAGTTCAGGCAGAACCGCGCGCGCTCGGGGTTTTCCTCGCCACAGGCCGGGCACCGGACCATGCGCGCAGTGTACGAGCGGCGAAGCCCGTCAAAAAGAAGAAGCCCGGCGGTGTGCCGGGCTTCTGGTCTGGGATCTGCGTCGCCTAGTAGCGGGCGCGCTGCGAGCTGAAGCAGTCGCTGCAGTAAACGGGCTTGGTGCCGGTCGGGCGGAACGGAACCAGGGCCTCC
>VBGQ01000156.1 GCA_005882055.1 Chloroflexota bacterium | reverse complement strand
GCGCGAAATGGGTCGCTGGCCGCGAAGGTCTTCCCGAGGAGCAGGACCAGCAGCGGCACGAGCGTGACGATGAAGAGGCTCGCGACGATGGCCGCCAGCTTGGCGAGGGCATAGTCCACGCGCTCCAACGCATGGGCGAAGTAGAGGGAGAGGACACGCTGGCGTTGGTCTCCAACCAGCAGCTCCGGCGCCTGCGCCGCGAGGAAGACCAGGGCCAGCAGGCTCATCCGGAACAGGTAGTTGTCGTAGGTGAAGCCACCCCCGGCGCGTTCGCCAAGGGGTCCGGCGGTGGCTACCACCGCGCTCTGCACCACGGCCGGGAGGCTGATGATGGCCAGCGCGCCCCAGGGAACGACCTTGGCCCGGCCGCTGCGCCCGAATCCAAAGGCCGCGCGCCAGCTGAAGGTGAACAGCGCCCAGATCGCCGCGCGCCGTCCCAGCCTTGGTCCGTCATAGCCTCGATACCCGATGTCGTAGATCACGCCGCCACCGGCGCCTCTCGCGACTGGGGGTGCTGCGACCGACCCAGCGGTTGGATCAGGCGGCGTCATCGGTCGCTTCATCTTCGAAGAGATCCTCGAGGCGGTGCCGGCGCGGCTCGAGCCGGACAAGCGCCAGGCGCAGATCGGCGATGGCGTCGCGGATCGCGATGTAGGCGCCCTCTTCGGGGACCTCGACGAGCACGGTCCGCCCATCGACGCGCGCCGGGAGGCCCCCGGCGCCCAGCCGGTCTGCGAGCTCCGGAGCGCCATCCTCGACCTCGATCGCCAGCGTCCCCGTTCGCTGCGTGAAGGTGGCCAGGGGTGCTGCACGCAGGAGCCGCCCCGCGTCGATGGCCAGCAGGTACGAGCAGACCCGTTCGATCTCGCCCAGCAGATGGCTCGCCACCAGTGTGGCGATCCCGAACTCCACCCCCGTGCGGCGGATGAGCGCGAGCATCTCGTCGCGCCCGGATGGATCGAGCCCGTTGGTCGGCTCGTCGAGGAGCAGCAGCTTGGGATCGTGCACCAGCGCCTCGCGCGCTGCCGAGGCAGGGAGGCCGGACATGCGTCCCATGTGGGTCACCAGCTCGGTCCCCGACAGGTCCGCCGGCAGGCAGTCATGCTCCGGCATGTAGCCGACCAGCGAGCGAATTCGGGTCCCCTCGCGACGGACGTCGAACCCAAGGACCGATGCGTCGCCGCTCGTCGGCTCCAGGAGCCCGAGCAGGATCTTCAGAAAGGTGCTCTTGCCCGCTCCGTTCGCACCGACCAGGCCGATGACGCCAGGCTCGACGTCAAGGGTCAGGTTGTCGAGGGCCAGGATGTTGCCCGGGTAGCGGTGCGTCAGGGACTCCGCATGGATGAGGGGCATTGCGGGGGGAGTCTACCGGGGTACCGGGCTGGTACGCAGGAGCCATACCTTCAGCGGCCGCGGGCCCCTACGCTGCGAGGCAATGGGCCAGCCCATGCCCCTTTCCGCTGCACAACCATCGCGTACCGCCAGCTTCGGACCATCCGGCGTGGTCGCTGAGCTGTTCGACGCTGCCCTCGACGCCGTGGTCCTCATCAACCGCTCCGGTTTCATCACCGCCTGGAACCGTCGCGCCGAGGAGACGTTTGGCTTTACCAGCGATGCGGCCGTCGGCCGTCGGCTCTCGGACCTGATCATCCCCAAGGCGCACCGTCTCCAACACGAGCGCGGATTGCGTCGGGCGAATCAAGGGAATCCACACCTGCTCGGGCAGCGACTGCGGCTGAGCGCGGTGCACAGCGACGGCTACGAGTTCCCGGTCGAGCTCACCATCATCGCGCTGGGAGCAGGGGACCAGCGGTCGTACGCCGGGTTCGTGCGCGACCTCACCCGCGAGACGGCGGCCGAGGCGGCGCGCAACGAAGCCGAAATCCGCTATCGGTCTCTCGTCGAACGTCTTCCGGGCATCGCGTACGTCAACGAGATCGGCGGCGAGACGCGCTTCGTCAGCCCGCGGGTGGAGGCGATGCTCGGCCACCGGCCCGATGAGTGGAGCTTCGAGCTCTGGCGCGACCGCCTGCACAGCCGGGACCGCGCCGGAGTGCTGAGCACCCTCGCCGCGGGGGAGCAGTCGATCGAGCCATTCACCATGACCTACCGGATCCGCACGCGCGATGGCCGTTGGCTGCGCATCCGCGACGAGGCGATCGTCGTCCAGGAGCCAGATGGCGGTCGCTCGGTCCACGGGGTGATGTTCGACGTCACGCGCGAACGCGCGACCGAGATGGAGCTGCGGGCATCGTGGCGCGAGCGGCAGCAGGTGGTGCAGTCGCTCCACCGGCTGCAGGCGGCCGACACCCCCGAGGAGACGGCCACCGCGATCTGCGCCGAGGTGGGGCGCATCCGCCATATCGACATGGTTTCGGTTCTCGTTTTCGAGCCCGATGGGTCGGTCGTCCCGATCGCGGGGCGCCTCCCCCCGGACGCGCCGGTGAGCGTGGGCCACCCCCTGCCAGCCGCGCGAGCGGCGTACCTGCGCGAGAGTGCGACCGGCCCGTGGATCGACGAATGGACGCCGGGTCGCTCGGACGACGATTACACCCGACGGTGGCTCGACATGGGCCTCGCCTCGTCGGCGTACGTCCCGTTTGGCGCGGGAGGCAAGGTGTACGGCCTGCTCGCGGCCGGGACCCAGGCTCGGGTCGGCGTGGACGCCGTCACGCGCTGGCTGCCTTCTCTGGCCGAATACGCGGCGGTTGCCGGTGCATTGCTGATCCCCGCGCTGACCGGGCGCCGGGCGACCGCCGACCTGGCCAGTCCCATTCGTCGGGCCATCGACGAGCAGGCGTTTGTTCCACACTTCCAGCCCGTCGTGGAGCTGGAGAGCCGCAGCATCGTCGGCTACGAGGCCCTGACGCGGTTCCACGACGGCACGCCGCCGGAGCGCCGCTTTGCCGACGCCGACCAGGCCGGGCTGGGGCAGGAGCTGGAGCTTGCCTGCCTGCGCGCCGCAATAAACGCCGGGACGCGCCTGCCGGCCGGCCGCTGGCTCAGCCTCAACGTGTCGCACTGGTTGCTCTCCAAGCTGGCCGAGCCTGGGCTGCTGGCAGATCATGGGCGCCCGCTGGTGCTGGAGCTGACCGAGCGCCTTGAGATCCGGGACTACGAGACGGTCCGGGACGACCTTCGGCGGATCCCGGAACCGGTCAGCGTCGCGGTCGATGACGCCGGCGCCGGATTCGCCTCATTGCGGCACATCATCGAGCTGCACCCGCGATACGTGAAGATCGACCTGCGGCTGGTCCGGGGACTGGACACCGATCCCGCCCGCCAGGCGATGATCGCTGGCATGGTCTACTTCTCTCGCCAGACCGATTGCGTGCTGATCGCCGAGGGGATCGAGACCGAGGCGGAGCGGCGCGCGCTTCGTCAGCTTGGCGTCACCTTTGGCCAGGGCTACCTGTTCGGGGCTCCGGCACCCGTGGACGAGCTCCCCGACGTTGTCGCCGACCGCTCGGCTACAGCCGCAGACCCCGCAGGAGCTGCGCGTTCACCGCGACGATGATCGTCGAGGCGCTCATCACCACCGCACCAACGCTCATCGGCAGGATCACCCCCATCGGTGCCAACACGCCCGCCGCGATGGGGATCGCCACGGCGTTGTAAGCGGTGGCCCAGACCAGGTTCTGGGCCATCTTGCGGTAGGCCGCCCGCGAGAGCTCGATCGCCGCGGCCACGTCCCGCGGGTCGTCGCGGACGAGGATGATCCCCGCCGACTCAACCGCAACGTCGGTGCCGGCACCGATCGCAATCCCCACCTCCGCCTGGGCAAGGGCCGGCGCGTCATTGACCCCGTCACCCACCATTGCCACGCGCGCGCCGCCCGCCTGGAGCTGACGGACCGCTGCCGCCTTGTCGGCCGGAAGGATCTCGGCCGCGACCTCGTCGATCCCGATCCGCCGGGCGACCGAATCGGCGACCGCGCGCGCGTCGCCGGTGAGCATCGCCACGCGGACGCCCATGCCATGGAGGCGGTCGACCGCCTCGCGCGCTTCCCCACGGATCTCGTCCTCAGCCGCCAGGGCGCCGAGCAGGCGACCGTCGGCGATGATGTACAGCACCGTCCTGCCATCTCGCGCCCAGCCATCGGTCGCCGTCCGGAGCGATTCCGGCACGCCCAACCCGGCATCGGCGAGCAGGCGTGGACCGCCGACCTGCACGTCGCGCCTATCAACCATCGCTCGCGCACCCACGCCGGCGCGAGCCTGGAAGCCAGTCGCCATCGGTACTTGGATTCCTCGGTCGTCTGCCGCCCGTGCGATCGCCCGTGCCAGCGGATGCTCCGAGTCCGCCTCGACCGATGCGGCCAGCGCCAGCAGCGCCGTCTCCTCCGTACCGGGCGCTGCGCTCACGCCGGCAATCACCGGGGTCCCGCGGGTCAGGGTGCCTGTCTTGTCGAAGATCACGAGGTCCACGTCCCTCGCCCGCTCGAGCGCCATCCGATCTCGCACCAGGAGACCGTGCTGCGCTCCGAGGGTCGTACTGATCGCGATCACCAGGGGAATCGCCAGCCCCAGGGCGTGGGGACAGGCGATCACCAGGACGGTCGCAGTGCGGATTAGCGCCTCCTCAGGCTTGCCGATCGCCACCCAGACGCCCAGGGTCACCACACCGGCACCGAGCGCCACGAAGAAGAGCAGCGCGGCGGCCCGGTCGGCGAGCAGCTGCGCATGGCTTCGGGACGCCTGCGCCTCGGCGACCAGGCGCATGATCCCGGACAGGGCGGTCTGCTCGCCTACCGCCGTGACGCGGATTCGCAGGCTTCCACCGAGTGCAACCGTCCCGGCGATGACCCGCGCGCCCGGCTCTTTCGCCACAGGTCGGGACTCGCCGGTGATCATGGACTCATCGAGCTCGGCGTCTCCGGCGACGACCTCGCCATCGGCCGGAACCCTGGCGCCCGGACGGATCAGCAGCAGGTCGCCAATCCCCACTGCACCCAGCGGGATGCGTTCCGCCCCGCCATCGGTCAGGCGCTCGGCGGTGTCCGGGAGGAGGTCGGAGAGGGCAGAGAGCGCACCCTGGGCCTGCATGATCGAACGCATCTCGATCCAGTGCCCCAGGCTCATCACCGTGATCAGGCTGGCCAGCTCCCACCAGACGTCGACGCTGAAGAGCCCAAGCGTGGCAGCCCACGAAGCGACGAATGCCACCAGGATCGCCAGACCGATGAGGGTCATCATCCCGGGCCGGCGCTGTGACAGCTCGTCGCGCGCGCCGAGCAGGAAGACGCGACCGCCGTACAGGAAGACAGCCGTCCCAAGGACCGGCGGGATCCACTCTGATCCAATGAATGCCGGCGCCCGGTAGCCGAGCCACGCCTGCACCTCCCCGCTCCAGGCGATCACCGGAAGCGTCAGCAGGAGGACGATCCAGAACTGGCGACGGAAGACATTCGGGTCATGCGCCGCGTGTGCGGCATGGCCGGCCTGCGCGCCATGAGCCGCATGCATCTCATGGCCCACGTGCGCGTCGTGAGCGGCGTGACCCATCGAGAACGATGATACTGCTGGGGAGTATCTACCCCAACCTTGGCGGCGCCTAGCCGCCAGCCGCCGGCCGGCCCGGCAGAGCGGCTACGCTAGGGGCCGATGCGGGCCCTGATCCTGACCAACGAGTTCCCGCCGCACGTGTACGGCGGCGCCGGGGTCCACGTCGACTACCTGACCCGCGAGCTGCGCAAGCTTATCGAGGTCGAGGTGCGCAGCTTCGCCGGCGCGACCACCGACGAGAAGGGTTGGCGAGTGCGCGCCTACGAGCCGGCACATTCCCTGG
>VBGQ01000155.1 GCA_005882055.1 Chloroflexota bacterium | reverse complement strand
GGCAACAGGGACAGCGACGGCCGGCGCCAGCGCGTCGGCTTCGGCGACAGGGACAGCGACGCCGACGGCCGCGGCAAGCTCCGCGCCAACTGTTGTTCCCGGGACCGCCTTCGATGACCTCGAGAAGGCGCTCGTCGCGCGCTTCGGAGAGCCGGAGGGTGGGGGACCCAGGAGCGTGACGACGGTTGGGCCGATCATCGGTGCCGACCTGATCAGGAGCTCGGCGATCCTGATCATCATCGGCGAGCTCTTCATCCTCGCCTACCTGTGGATCCGCTTCGGCTTCCGGTTCGGCACGGCGGCAATCGTGGCCCTGCTGCACGACGTGGTCGTGGTCGTCGGGACCTTCGCGATCCTCGGCTACTTCTTCGGCCTCGAGTTCGACGCCCTGTTCGTGACGGCGCTGCTCACCATCATCGGCTTCTCGGTCCACGACACGATCGTGGTCTTCGATCGGATCCGGGAGAACCGCATCCGCCACGCCGGGGAGCCGTTCGGGGCGATCGTCAACCACTCGATCCTGCAGACCCTGGGACGCTCCATCAGCACCAGCCTGACCGTGATCGTGACCCTGACCGCGCTGCTCCTGCTGGGACCCGCCTCGATCCGGACCTTCACGCTCGCGCTGCTGATCGGCGTCGTGTCCGGGACCTACTCCTCGATCTTCAACGCGAGCCAGATCCTCGTCGCCTGGTCCGAGTGGGACGCGCGGCGCAAGGAGCGGTCGGCGCCCGCGGGCAGGCAGGTCCGGCCGCTGAGCCGATAACCGATTGAGCAGCCGCCGGTAAGCGCGCGCCGCTACCATGGCCGCCGTGATCGCGCCGCGGCTCGAATGGCTCCTGCCTGAGCCGCTTCTCGATCCTCCGACCTTCTCAGGATTCACAGCACCCGTCGCCACCCTCCTGGCGCGTCGTGGCTTCCAGACCGATGAGGATCTGGCGCGCTTTCTGGACGCGGGCGCCACGACCATGCATCCGATCAGCCTGATGGCCGACGCCGAAGCGGCGCTCGATCGAATCGACCGCGCCATCGGCTCGGATGAACGGATCGCGATCTGGGGCGACTACGACGCGGACGGGATCAGCTCCATCGCCGTCTGGGTCCTCGGCCTGCGAGCGCTCGGAGTCGAGCCGGAACGGTATGTCCCGTCACGCTGGTCGGAGGGATACGGCCTCTCCCAGACCGGGCTGACCGCCCTCGCCGAGCGTGGCGTGCGACTGGTGGTCACCTGCGACTGCGGGATCGCCAACGTCGCCGAGGTCGAGATCGCCCGTTCCCTTGGCCTGGACGTCGTGGTCACGGACCACCACCTTCCGGGACCGATGCTGCCGCGGGCCTCCGCGGTGGTGGATCCGCACCGGGCGGACTGCTCCTACCCCGACCAGGACCTGACCGGGGCCGGCCTCTCCTTCAAGCTGGCGACCGCGCTGCTCGCACGGCACGGGCTCTCGGTGGCCGACCTCGCCGGCGTGGCGGCTATCGGAACCGTTGCGGACCTGGCGCCCATGACTGGAGAATCGCGCGCGATCGTACGGCTCGGGCTCCAGCAGCTCGCCGCCACGGTCCGACCCGGGCTGGTTGCGCTCCTGGAACGCTCAGCGGCGGACCCGTCGCACCCCTCCGCGCATGACCTCGGCTTCAGCATCGCCCCGCGGATCAACGCGGCCGGACGGATCGCCGAGTCGGAGCTCGCGCTGCGCCTGCTCGTATCCGACGATCGAGTGGAGGCCGCCGCGCTGGCGGAAGAGCTCGACTCGGTCCACGCGCGACGGCGAGAGCTCACCACCGCTGCGGTCGACGAGGCGCGCGAGCTGGCTGATGCCCAGCCCGGCGGTGATGGACCGATCCTCCTGCGGAACGACGCCTGGGCACCGGGCCTCATCGGTCTGGTTGCAGGCCGGATCGCGGACCAGCGAGCGCGTCCGGTTGGCGTGGTGTGCGCGGTGGACGACGAGCTGCGCGGCTCGGTTCGTGCGCCGGGGGACTTCCACGTCGCCGCAGCCCTGGAGGCCTGCGCCGGACTGCTGACCAAGCGCGGCGGGCACGCCGCTGCAGGTGGGTTTTCGCTCGTCGACGCGAATTGGCCCGCCTTCGCCGCCGCCTTCGGGAACCTGCCACGCCCGTATCCGCCGAGTCGCGCCCTGACCAGGGAGCGACCGGGCCAGCTCTCCGTCGACCTCGTGCTGCCGTCCTCGCGACTGGACTGGAGCCTCGCCGCACAGCTCGATCGTCTGCGGCCCTACGGCCCGGGGAACGTCGAGCCCGTGATCGCGGTGACCGGGATGCGCGTCACGTCGGCTCGGCGGGTTGGCGTGGGTGAGGCGCACATCGGGTTCCGCATGCGCCGAGGACTCGAAACGTTCGACGCCGTGGCCTTTGGCACCCCGGCGGAGCGGCCGTTGCCCGAGCCGGACGATGCGCTGGATCTCGTCGGCACGCTCGAGCGCGACAGCTTCCAGGGGATCGAGCGCCTGCGGCTGCGGGTGATCGACTACGCGCACTCGCAGGTCAGCCCGCTGCTCGCGCGGCGGCTCACCCAAGCGACGCCAGCTCCCGCCCTCGCCGCTGCCGCCGGCTAGCCGATGCAGCCCATCTCGGTGGACGCCGCGCCGTTGGCACGCCTGCGCGCGCGGCTCGCGCGACTTGGAGCGCCACTCTGTCTCGGCATCGACCCGCATCCCGACGCGCTCCCGAGCGGACTGCCGGCCGACGTCGGTGGCATCGAGACCTTCGCCCGCGGGATCGTCGAGGCGGCGAGCGAGCATGCGGTCGCGGTCAAGATCAACGTCGCGTTCTTCGAGGCCTTCGGCGCGTCGGGAATCGCGGCGCTCGAGCGCGTGCGGGCGGACCTCCCGGGCGATCTGTTCGTCATCCTGGACGCCAAGCGAGGAGACATCGGTCCGACCGCGGAGCGCTACGCTGCCGCGCTCTTCGGGCACCTGGAGGCGGATGCGGTGACGCTCTCGCCGTACCTTGGCGAAGACGCCGTCGAGCCGTTCCTGGCGTTCCCGGATCGGGTCGTCTACGTCCTGGCTCGCACGAGCAATCCCAGTGCGGCGACGGTGCAGGACCTCACCGTTGACGGCGAGCTGCTGTACGAGCGGGTCGCGCGCTGGGTGGCGGAGCGCTGGCCAGGCGGCCGGGTTGGGCTGGTCGTCGGCGCAACTCGACCCGAGGACCTGCGCCGGCTGCGCGACATCGCCCCGAGCCCCGCATTCCTGGTTCCTGGCGTTGGCGCACAGGGCGGCGAGCTGGCGGCCGCGGTGGCATGCTGCCACGGGACCGATGCGCCGGGTGTCGTGAACGTGTCGCGAGCCATCGCAGGAGCGTCCCGCGGCGACGATTGGCACGAGGCGGCCGCAGCCGCCGCAGCTGCGCTTCGGGCGAGCATGCAGGAGGTCGGTGCTACACTCGGCGGGTAGGCCGTCCAGCCGCCGGCAGGCAGGCGCCGGACGCAGTTGAGGTTCCAAACCAGATGCCGTTCAACATCGGCCCGGGCGAGTTGATCCTGGTCCTGGTGATCGTCCTGATCATCTTTGGGCCCGGCAAGCTCCCCGATATCGGAAGCGCCATCGGCCGCGGTGTCCGCGAGTTCCGCAAGGCCTCGTCCGACCTGGAGGAATCGATTCGCGGCGACACCAAGACGCCGCCTACTGAGCCGGGATCCCCAGGGGCCACAACCGGCACATCGTCGGTCGACAACCCGGCCGACACGAAGTAGCGACACACGCCGGCGGCTCGTCCGCCGCCTCCAACCCGCCCAGCGCGTGAGGCGCCCGTGAGCCGGGACGAAGCGACCATGTCCCTCCTCGAGCACCTCGAGGAGCTCCGTCGCCGCCTGATCATCATCGTGGCCGCGATCGTCCTGGGATCGATCGTCGGCTACTTCCTCTCGGAGCCGATCCTCGACATCCTTCGCGCGCCGCTACCGGCCGGCTACGAGAAGCTCTACTTCACCACCGTCGGCGGCGCGTTCGGCGTGCGGATCAAGATCGCGTTCTTCGCCGGAATCGCGCTCGCGATGCCGGTCGTCCTCTTCCAGCTCTGGCGCTTCGTGACGCCGGGTCTGACGAGAGCTGAGCGCCGCTTGGTATGGCCCCTCCTGCTCGGCGCACTCGCGCTCTTCGCGATTGGCATGACCGTCGGCTACCTGATCATTCCGTTCGCCCTCACGTTCCTGCTGAGCTTTGGCGAGCCAGGGCGCATCGAGCCGTTGCTGACCATCAACGAGTACGTCGGGTTCGTCACGACGTTGATGCTGGCGTTTGGGCTGGTGATGGAGTTCCCGATCGTGCTCATCGCGCTGTCTCGAGTTGGCATCCTGTCGTACGAGCGCATCGCGCGGCAACGCCGCTTCGTGATCCTGGGGATCGTCATCTTCGCGGTCGTGGTGACCCCCGGCGGCGACCCGTTCTCGCCCTCCATCCTGAGCGCGGTGATGTACGTGCTCTTCGAGATCTCGCTGCTGATCATCCGGTTCCTGCGCCGATGAATGCCGGCCAACGGCCGCGCGTCCTGCTGCTGACCGACCCCGCCATGGAGCGCCACGCGGCCCCGGGACATCCCGAACGTCATGAGCCTTCGCCGTGCATGACCCCGCATACCTCGCGGCGCTCGGCGAGCTCGACGCCGAGGGCGGCGGCTGGATCGATCCGGACACGTACCTGGCGCCGGGGTCGATGCATGCGGCGCGGCTCGCGGCGGGCGCAGCCGTCGAGGCAGCACTGGCTGTCGCCGGCGGAGAGGTCGCCGTGGCCTTCTCCGTGTCGCGGCCGCCGGGCCACCACGCTTCCGCGCGCCGGGCGGCCGGATTCTGCCTGCTGAACAACGTCGCGATCGCTGCGCTGGCCCTGCGCTCCAGCGGTCTTGCGCCGCGGATCGCGATCCTCGACTGGGACGTGCACCACGGGGATGGAACGCAGGCCGTCTTCGAGGACGACCCCGACCTGCTGTACGCCTCGACACACCAGAGTCCCCTCTATCCGGGCAGCGGGTCGCCTCATGAGCGCGGACGGGGAGCCGCCGCCGGCACCAAGCACAACGTGACGCTCGCCCCCGGCGCCGGTGATGACGCGTTCGTCGCCGCGTGGCAGGGACTGCTCGGCGAGGTCCGCTCCTTCCGTCCCGATGCCGTCCTCGTCTCGGCGGGCTACGACGGGCACCGAGATGACCCGCTGGCCAACCTCGAGATCACGGAGGACGGATACCGCGCGGTGGCGGCGGCCATCGGGACCGTGGTCGCCGAGTCAGGGCTGCCGGGCACGACGCTCGTGCTCGAGGGCGGCTACGACCTGCGGGCTCTCGAGATGTCCGCATCGGCAACGATCGAGGGCCTGCTCGAGGCGAGCGGCAAGGTCGCGCAGCGCGGTTCCCACAGCGCCTGAGGCCTTACGCCAGCGGCAGACCATCCCTCGAGCGCGGCTATACTCGACCGCGATCGTCGAGCGGGAGACGAGGGACGAGCGTGGCCAGAAGCTCAGGCACGACTACCAGGGCAGCAACGCGACGGTCTGCACGGCCGCGACCATCGCGTTCTGCTGAGGCTGCGCGCCCAGCGGAAACCGCCTCGCCCGGACCCACCGAGGCGGTCACCGCGGGCAGCGTCATCATCCTGAGCGGGCTGTCCGGAGCTGGAAAGAGCCAGGCGTCGAAGCTGTTCGAGGACCTTGGCTACGCGTGCATCGACAACCTGCCACCGGACCTTCTGGACGCCTTCCTGGCGCTGCGGGACGCCAATCCCGAGCGCTACCGAAACGCAGCCCTGGTGCTCGATATTCGGGTCGGCGATCCGGCACCGGCGATCGGGCGGGCACGGACCATGCTCGCCGCCCGGGGGCTCGAACCATTGGTCATCTTCCTCGAGGCGAGCGACGCGGTCCTGGTGAGCCGCTTCGCGGAGACACGTCGCCGCCATCCGCTCGGCTCGCGCACCGGCGTCCAGGCCTCGATCGCCGAGGAGCGCGTCCGCCTCGCGGGCGCTCGCGCCCTTGCGGACCAGATCCTGGATACCAGCGGGCTCTCGATCGGACAGCTCAAGGAGCGGGTCCGGAACCTGGTCCCGCGCGATGCGGCCGCGGACCAGATGAGCGTGGAGGTGATCACCTCCGGATTCAAATTCGGCATCCCGCTCGAGGCTGACCTGGTCTTCGACGTGCGATTCCTCACCAACCCGTACTGGATCCCGGACCTCAAGCGCCTGTCCGGTCTCGAGGCGCCGGTGCGCGACTACGTGCTCGGACAGCCGGAAGCACGACGCTTCCTCGAGCTGGTCATGGAGCTGCTCGAGCTGACACTTCCCGCCTACCGCGCCGAAGGCAAGTCGCGGCTGGTCATCGCGCTCGGCTGCACCGGCGGCTACCACCGGTCGATCGTGCTCGCAGAGGAGTTGGCCCGGCGCCTTGAGCAGGAGACCGAGGCATCGGTCAATGTCTTCCACCGGGAGCTCGAGCGATGAGGGGGATTCGCCTGCCACGCTGGATGTATCCGGGGATGCACATCAAGCGCTGGCTGGTGCTCGCCTTCGTGGGGATCACCATCCTTGGCCTGGGCGCCGCCATCTTCGTGGTCGACCTCTACCGTCGCTTCGGGGCAGACAACATCCCCATCGTCTTCTGGCTGACCGGAGCCCCCATCGAGCGACCGATTCGGGCGGTGATCGTCGGGGTCATTGGCCTGGTCCTCACCGGCTTCGGCGTCTGGGGGCTGATGCGCAGCGTCGTGTCGCCGTTCGTGGCACGCGGCGACAGCGTCCTGGAGGTGCTGTACACCAAGCGTTACCTCGCGCGAGGCCCGCGGATCGTGGCGATCGGTGGCGGCACCGGGCTCTCCACGCTGCTGCGCGGGTTGAAGGGCTACAGCGCCAACATCACCGCGGTCGTCGCGGTGGCCGATGACGGGGGATCGTCGGGGCGGCTCCGCCAACAGCTGGGTATCGTGCCCCCCGGCGACATCCGCAATTGCATTGCGGCCCTTGCCGACGCCGAGCCACTCATGACGCAGCTCATGCAGTACCGATTCCCGCCTGGCTCCGGGCTCGACGAGCATGCCTTCGGCAACCTGTTCATCGCCGCGATGACCGCGGTGACCGGCGACTTCGAAGAGGCCGTCCGGGAGTCGAACCGCGTTCTGGCGGTGCGTGGCCAGGTGCTTCCGGCCACGAGCGTGCCGCTCAACCTGTCCGCGCGCCTCGCGTCGGGCAAGCGCCTGGACGGTCAGGTGGGTATCGGCCACGCGGAAGAGCCGATCGAGCGCGTCTTCATCGAGCCGCCGGACGTCCGCGCCAATCCCGAGGCGCTGGAACGGATCTTGGAAGCGGACATGGTCGTCATCGGTCCAGGCAGCCTCTTCTCGAGCGTCCTTCCCAACCTCCTGATCAGCGACATCCGTGACGCGCTGTCCGCCGCGCCGGGGATGCGGGTGTACGTCTGCAACGTTGCCACCCAGCCGGGCGAGACGGGGAGCTACACCGCGGCAGAACACCTCGAGACCCTCTTCGAGCACATCGGCGAGGGACTCATCGACTACGTACTGATCAACCACAACTGGCACGCTCGCCAGCCGGAGGGCTGGCTTGGGCAGCCGGTGCAAATCGACGAGCGGCGGCTCGAGGAGCTGCCCGTGGTCGTCATCGAAGAGGACCTCGTCGATCTGGCCAACGCACATCGCCATGATCCGGCGAAGCTCGCCGCAGCGCTGGTTCGGCTCCAGCAGGAGGACCGCCTCGAGCGACCGCGGCAGCGTCGCCTGCGCCGCCCCGCCGCATCGGCGTCCTGAGGGGAGCCATGCTCGTCGCCGGCGAGGTGAAAGGCGAGCTCGCGCGCATCGTCCCCGCGCGCACCTGCTGCCGTCGCGCGGAGCTGGCGGGCCTGCTCTCCACGGACCGCACGGTCGGGCAGGTCAGCACCTTCGACTACGGGACCGCACGCATCGCCGTGCAGCTCGCGGCATCCCTGGGTCTCCCGATCTCGGGTCCCCATCCTGCTGTGTGGTCCGGTCGCCCAGCAGGGGACCGATCACCACGCCGGCACCACCTGGTGGTTGGCCTGGATCGAGCGTCGATCGGGGACTGGACCTGGGATGCGGCGCCCGCCTGCGACCGGCGCGCCTACCTGCGCGGCGTGGTCCTGGGACGCGGCTCGATGTCGCTGGGCAGCTCAGGTCCGCACGTCGAGTTCGTCCTTCGCAGCCGTAGCGCCGCCGAGGGCCTGCGCCGGCGGCTCCGCCAGAGCGGTGCCCGGGCCGGGGTCCTGGAACGCCGAGGCCGCTGGGTCGTCTACCTGAAAGGTCGCGAGGAGGTGGCGACGCTGCTGCGGCTGACCGGTGCCAACCGCGGATTGCTTGACTTCGAGACGGCGCGAGTGGGGAGCGAAGTGCGCAACCGGCTGAATCGGCTGCTCAACGCGGAAGAGGCGAACCTTGCCCGGACCGTTCGGGCGGCGGACCAACAGCTTCGAGCGCAAGCGGCAGCCGGAGGCCGACTTGGACACGCTGGCAAGCTCAATGGGCGTGAGCCGTTCGGCGGCGAACCACCGCTTGCGCCGGATCGTCGAGCTCGCGCGCAGCGGTGAAGCCCGCCAAGCCTCGACCGCGGCAAGGGGCCGCCGCGCAGGAGGATGACGACCAGCCGCGGTCCCCGCCGGGCCTTGATCGCGGGCAACTGGAAGATGAATCCAGCTTCCCGCGAGGAAGCGGTGGGGCTGGCGAACACCGTCGTGAGGGCTGTCGAGGACCTGGAGGCGACCACGGTGCTCTGCCCTCCGACGATGTGGCTCGTTCCAGTCGCGAGCGCGATCGATGGGCGCGTCGGCGTTGGTGCCCAGACGATGGCTGCGGAGGAGGCGGGCGCGTTCACCGGCGAGACGTCGCCACTGATGCTCCGCGGCATCGCGGATTGGGTGATCCTGGGTCACTCGGAGCGCAGACACTACAACGGCGAGACCGACGAGACGGTGCGGCGCAAGGTTGTCAGCGCCGTCGACCACGGGCTGCGCCCAATCCTCGCCATCGGGGAGCGGCTGGAGGAGCGGAAGGCCGGAGCGACCGAGGCAGTCATCGACCGCCAGCTGCGGATCGGCCTGACAGACATCCGCAGAATCGCGGGCAGCGGCCTGGTGATCGCGTACGAGCCAGTCTGGGCGATCGGGACGGGAAACGCTGCGACGGGTGATGACGCACAGGGAGCGGCTGCCCAGATCCGGGGGATCCTGCGTGAGCTCGACGCAGACGGCGCCAACGAGATACCAATCCTCTACGGCGGCAGCGTGACGCCCGACAACGCGCGCGAGTTCTTTGCCCAACCCGAGATCGACGGAGCGCTGGTGGGCGGGGCATCCCTCGACGCCACGGCCTTCGGACGGATCGTGGCCCGCGCCGCAGAGCTGCGCGGTTGACCGGCGGGCCCTCCACCTCGGCCGGCCATCGGCCGGTGGTGCTGTGCGTCCTCGACGGCTTTGGGCTCAACGACGATCCCCGCCGGAACGCGCTGCTCGCCGCCGACATGCCGGCCTGGCGTGGGCTGCTCGAGAGCTGGCCGCATGCGCGCCTCGAGGCAGCTGGCACGGCAGTCGGGCTGCCCGCCGGCCAGATGGGCAATTCGGAGGTGGGACACCTCAACCTGGGAGCGGGGTTCCGGGTGGTCCAGGACCTGCCGCGAATCTCCGAAGCCATCGAGGACGGGTCGTTTGATGCGAATCCGGCGCTGCGGGCGGCATGCGCCCACGCTCTCGATCACGGCACGCGTCTCCATATCCTCGCGCTCATCGGTCCCGGAGGCATCCACGCCGTCGACCAGCACATCGAGGCGTTGATCAGGCTGGCCCACCAGCTGGGCCTCCCGGCTGACCGCGTCGTCCTGCACGCCTTCACCGACGGCCGCGACACGCCACCCAGATCGGCCGCCCGCTTCGTCCGTGAGCTCGAGGCGCGCATAGGCGGCGAGGCGATCATCGGCACCATCGCCGGCCGCTACTACGCAATGGATCGCGACCGCCGCTGGCAGCGCACCAAGCTGGCGTGGGACGCGCTCGTCCACAGCCAGGGGGAGCACTCGACAACCGCGTCCGAGGCGATCGACGTCGCATACGGCCGCGGCGAAGGCGACGAATTCATCCGGCCCACGGTCGTCGACGAGGCTCCTCGCATCGGCGATGGCGACGCGGTGGTGCACATGAACTTCCGGGCCGATCGCGCGCGCCAGCTCACGCAGGCACTGGCCCGCGACGACTTCAGCGACTTCGACCGTGGCCAGCGCCCACGCGATCTTTCCATCACCACCCTGACCGAGTACCAGGCGCCTGATGAGCTGCCGGTGGCCGTGGCCTTTCGGCCCCTCGAGATCGACTCGCTGGCCGCCTACCTCTCGCGCCTCGGGAAGACGCAGCTGCACATCGCCGAGACGGAGAAATACGCCCACGTGACCTACTTCTTCAACGGGGGC
>VBGQ01000154.1 GCA_005882055.1 Chloroflexota bacterium | reverse complement strand
CTTGAGCTGACGCACCAGGTCGCGTACTTGCGCGGTCTCGGCCGGTCCGAGGGCGGCCGTCGGCTCATCCATGATCAGGATTCTGGCGTTGAAGTGGACGGCCCTGGCGATGGCCACGGCCTGGCGCTGTCCGCCCGAGAGGGACTTCACCGGCTGGGCGAAGCGCTTGAAATTCGGGTTGAGCCTGGCCATCAGCCGGCGTGTGGCATCTTCCATCGCCCCGTCGTCCATGGTCCCCCACACCGTCGTCAGCTCGCGACCCAGGAAGACGTTGGCCGGCGCGTCGATGTTGTCGGCCAACGCCAGGTTCTGGTAGATCGTCTCGATGTTGTAGAGCTTGGCATCCCGCGGATTGCCGATCGTCACCGCCTTGCCGTCGATGATGATCTGCCCCGCGTTCGGGGGATGGGCCCCCGAAAGCGCCTTCATCAGCGTCGACTTGCCCGCACCATTGCCGCCGACCAAGCCGATCACCTCGCCCTCCCGCAGATCGATCGATACGTCGTCCACGGCGTGCACCCCGCCGAACGAGACACGGATGTGCCGCATCTCGACGATCGGCGCGGCCTCAGGGGAAGAGCGCGGTGGGGACGCGGGCTCGGGGAACGCAGCGGCCATGATGTCCTCCTATGAACCGCCGCCGCGACGCCGGTTGTAAGCGTCGAAACCGACGGCGAGGATGAGGACGACTCCGGCCACGATGTTCTGGATCGGCGAGTTGTAGCCCATGTACGCCAGCCCGTAGGCGAGCGCCTGCATCACGAACGCACCGAGAACCGCGCCGGGAATCGTCCCGATGCCTCCAGCAAACGAGGTTCCGCCGACCACCGCGGCAGCGATGACGTAGAGCTCATAGCTCTGACCGACGTCCAGCGTTGCCCCGTTCAGGCGGGCTGTCGCGATCGCCGCCGAGACGGCGCACAGCACGCCCATGAGGACGTAGATCTTCAGCAGGGTCCACCGGGTGTTGATGCCGGCTAGTTCGGCTGCCTCGGGATTGCCGCCATAGGCGTATACGTACCTGCCGAATCTGCGTCGCGTGGCGAGGAACGCCATCAGCACGGTGACCGCGATCAGGATGACGACTGGCCATGGCAGGCCCACCGGGATTTTCAGGCCCCCGGCCGGCTCTGCGATCCCGTGCTCCTGGGCATATCGCGTCGCGGCTCCGGGTGGCCAGTAGCTCGCATTGGCGAATGCCGCAAGACCGATGATGGCCAGGCACCCAACCGCGCCGAGCGCGAGCTCAGCCCAGGTTGGTCGCAGTGGAAAGCCGAATCTGCGCCGTTGCCGACGGTTGTAGAGCAGCAGTCCGATGACGGCCAGACAGCCCACCGCCGCAGCTGCCCAGGTCAGGGTTCCTCCGATGGATCCTTGCGCGGATCCCCCCATCAGCTGGAACGTGGGATCCATGCCCGTGACGGCTGCTCCCTGGGACATGACCCACACGACTCCGCGTAGTGAGAGCAGCCCACCCAGCGTCACCACGAACGATGGCACGCCGACATAGGCGATGATGAAGCCCTGGACGGCGCCGATGACGGCCCCGACAGCGACACCGAGCCCCAGGGCGATCAGCCAACGGAAGGGAAACTCGCTGTTGATGCCGAGGAAGGTCGGCAGCCAGTCGGTCATGAGCAGTGCATAGGTCATGGCGATCACGCCAACGACTGACCCGACCGAGAGGTCGATGTTGCGTGCAACGATGACCAGCACCATGCCGGTGGCCAGTACGGCCACACCCGTGGCCTGAACGGCGAGCGTCGCCATGTTCGTCGGCCGGAGGAACGTGCCACCGCTCAAGACGTTGAACCCGAAGAGGATCGCCGCTAAGGCCAGCAGCATGCCGAGCAGCCGAAGATCGATCTCGGCGGCCGTCAGCGCATTGCGGAACGAAAACCCGCGGTTGGCGATGACCTGATCTGGCGTGGTTGTGACGTCAGCCATTGCGATGTCGCGTAGTAGAGAGGGAGCGACCCGCGCCCGGAGAGTCCCGGGCGCAGGTCGCATTGGTCACAGGAGATGCCTCGTTACTTACACGCGGCCGCCCCGGGGCTCGAGGAGTCAACCCCCTTGCAAATCTGATCCTTGCTCGCGTACCAGCCCGCCGCGAAGACCTTGCCGAGCTGGTCGGCCGTCAGCGGGGTGGGCTTGAGGATCAGCGACTTGACCGTGTTGCCGCCCGGGGTCTTGAAGTCCGTTGGACTGTTGCCAGCCGCGGGGGCCACCGACGGATCCACGTTGATCGAGACCTCGTTGATCTTCTTGCCCTGGCAAAGCTGAAGGGCTGCCTGGCCGGCCGCAATCCCCAGCTGGTTGCTGTTCTTCCAGACGTCCACGTACTGCTTGCCGAGTGCAAGGTTATTCAGGTTGGCAGGGTCTCCGTCCTGGCCGCTCACCGGCGGGAACCCGTAGTTCTTGGATTCCAACGCCTGGGCCACGCCCAGAGCGGTGCTGTCGTTCTCGGCCAGGACTGCATCGATCTTGGTGTTTGAGGCGTTCGCCGCGTCGATGATCGCCTCCATCTCGTTCTGGGCCTTCTGGGTGTCCCAGCCCGGTGTGAACTGTCCCTCCTTAGGCCCGACGATCTGGATGTCGCCGGAGGCAATCTTGTCCTTCAAGCCCGCCTGGTCCCAGCCCGACGGAAGGAACGTCGAAGCGTTCGCGTCACCGGGATCGCCCTTCATCAGGACGTAGTGGCCCTTTGGCACCTTCTGCAGGATTGCCTCCGCCTCGGCCTTGCCGACCCCGACATTGTCGAACGTGATGTAGAGGACGCTTCCCGACGTGTCCTCGATGAGCCGGTCATACGCGATCACCGGGATCCCAGCATCCTTCGCCTTCTGCAGCGCCGGCAGGATCGCCTTGTTGTCCTGGGCCAACAGCACGAGGACCTTGGCGCCTCGCTGGATGAGGCTGTCGACGTCGGAGAGCTGACGCTGGTTATCGAGGTTGGCGTCCGCGTCGATGAACGTGCCGCCACCCGCCTCGATCGTCTGCTTCATCTTCGGCTTGTCGGTCGCGCCCCAGCGAGGCTGCTGGAAGTTGTTCCAGGACACACCGACAACGCAGTTGCCGCCGCCCCCGCCACTTCCGGACGCAGACGCGCTGCCCCCGCCTGGCGAGCTGCATGCTCCCAGGATGATCATCGCGGCAGCCATACCTACCGCCGCTCGGGCCCTGGACATCGTGATCCTTCCTCCGTGGTGTCTTGGTCGATCTTGTAGCCAGGGGAAATCGATCGTCGCGTTCACCTCCTCTGTCGTTACAGCACTCTAGTGGGGTCAGGCAATAGGCTTCCGGCAGGATCACAGAGCAACCCAGGTGTGTAGGGTGTCAAGGTCTCCGTCAGACCTGGACGCGGAATGGAGGTCCGAGCCTCGTGAACCAGCTGCGCTGGGGCATTATCGGGCCCGGACGCATCGCGCCACGCATCGTGCGCGCACTTTCCGGCAGCTCGCGTGGAGCGCTCGTCGCCGTCGCCAGCCGCGACCTCGAGCGAGCCCGCGCATTCGCCGCCAACTTCGGCATCGGTCAGGCGTACGGCTCGTACGACGAGCTCCTGAAGTCGCCGGAGGTGGACGTCGTCTACGTCTCGCTCCCCAATCACCTCCACGCCGAGTGGACTGTGCGGGCGCTGGACGCCGGCAAGCACGTCCTGTGCGAGAAGCCCTTGGCCCTGACGGTGGAGGAGGTGGATATGATCATCGAGGCCGCGCATCGGGCCGGCCGGATCGCCGTCGAGGGATTCACGTACCTCCACCATCCGCAAACCATCCGCGCGTTCGAGCTTGCGCGAGATGGCGCCCTCGGCACCCTCGAGTTCGTGAGAGGCACCTTCTCCTTCATGCTCACCTACCCCAACGATCCGCGCACGGACCCCGAAATGGGGGGCGGATCCCTGTGGGACGTCGGCTGCTACCCGGTGAGCTTCGCGCGCAATCTGGCAGGAGCCGAGCCGGAGGAGGTCAGGGCCTTCGCTCGTTTTGACGATCGCGGCGTAGACCGCACCTTCATTGGTCAGCTGCTGTTCCCCAACGGGCTTCTGGCCCAGTTCGACTGCGGGTTCGCCGCACCCGACCGAGAGGAGGTGGAGATCGTGGGCAGCGACGCCGCCCTGGTCCTAGGTGCGCCCTTCCTGCCGGCCCCTGACGGCCCGCCACCTTCGGTCACGATGTGGCGCGGCCGATCCTCGACACCCGTCGAGGTGTCGTCGTTGGACCAGTATCAGGCCGAAGTCGAAGACCTCATGTCGGCTATCGTCGAGGGCACGGCGCCGGGCTTGACACTGGAATCAAGTCGAGCCAACGTCGCGACCCTTGTCGCCCTCGACCACGACGCCCGCGCCCGCAGGCACGATGCACCGTCCGCATGAACGGACCGCCTCGCGGCGGCTGGCAGCATGAGACCGAGGATGCCCATGCTCCTGCTCGCAGCGGCCCTGGTAATCGCGTTCGCCGGCGGTCTGTTTGGGACGCTGGCAGCGACCTCCTGGATCGCCGCCTCACGGCGCCCCGTGGCCCTCGAAGCTCCCCGGTTCGTGGATGAGACGAGCTCATCAGGCCTGGCGCACATCTACGGCGGTGGCTTCGACTTCGCGGTTGGCGGCGGAGTGGCGATCCTCGACTGCGATGGTGATGGCAGGCCGGACATCTATCTCGCTGGCGGCGCGCAGCCGGCTGCCCTCTTCCGGAACGAGAGCCTGCTCGGTGGTCCGCTGCGGTTTTCCAGGGTGGCCGATGGAGCTTCCGCGCTCC